>JBDHVF010000047.1:0-20160 GCA_039809605.1 Polyangiales bacterium
CGAGGCGCCCGGCCCACCACGCGCCGAGGCCCAGCGCGCCGAGCACGCCCGCGAGGGTGCCCGTCTGCGAGAGGGCCGTGCTGCCGAGCATGGGGCGCAGCGCCCGCGCGCCGAGCGCCTCGCCCGCGAGCGTGGCGCCGCCCGACAGGGCCATCAACGGAACGAGCGCGCGCGCGGACGGGCGGAGCTTCACGGCAGGGGCGAGAACGACCGCGCGGTCATGGGTTATTTCCGAGGCCGCGCGAAGGGCAGCACCGCGGCGGGCGCGCGCAGCGCCTCGACCACGGCCTCGAGCTGCGGGGCCACGCGCTCGCGCATCGCCGCGTCGTGCTGCGACACGCGCGCGAGCTGCGAGAGCACCTCGAGCAGCGCCCGCTGCCTGCGCGCCTCGACCACGGCCTGACACACGAGCGCCACCACCGTGACGGCCGCCGCCCCGATCACCGACACGATCAAGAGGCGCGGCAGCGCGTCGTCGAAGATCACCCGCAGCGCGAGCACGGCGCCGAGCACCACGGCGACGCCCCACGCGGCGGCGCGGCCCGAGCCCTCGCGGCGCGCCCCCTCGACCGCGAGGTTCACCAGGCCGTCGAACGCGGGGCCCGCGCGCTGGTCGGCCGTGAGCGACGGCGCGGGCGACGAGGGCGCGCGACCGAGCAGCGACGACGGAGGCGCGGGCAGCGGCGGGAGCTCGCCGTGCGCCGTCCGCGCGGCGTCGTCGGACGGAGGGCCGTCGGGGAGGGGAGAGCTGATCGGGGCGGGTTCCACCGGAGCGGCCGTACCGTACAGCACCTGCGGCCCAAATGGATATCGGCCTCCGTCGCGCTCACCCGCCCGCGCGCGAGACGGACTTCACCCGACCGCGCTCGAGCGTGACGCGCACGTCGGCCACCTGCTCGGCGAAGGGCATGTCGTGGGTGACGAGCACCACGACGCGCCCCCGCTCGCTCGCCGCGCGTACGGCCTTCACGAGCCGCCGCGTGGCCTGCGGGTCGAGGCCCGTGGTGGGCTCGTCGAAGAGCAGGAGAGACGGGTCGTGCAGCTCGGCGCGCGCGAGGGCGAGTCGCTGCATCTGGCCCCGCGAGAGGGTGCGCGCGGGCCGGTCGGCGAGCTCCGCGAGGCCCACGGCGCGCAGCGCCTCCTCGACGCGCGCGGCGGCCTCGTCGAGGTCGTGCAGCGACGCCATCAGGCGCAGCGACTCGCGCGCCGTGAGGTCGGGGTACACCATGGCCTCGTGGCCCACGAGGCCCACGGCCGCGCGCACCTCGTCGCGGTCCTCGGGCAGCTCGTACTCGCCGTACGCGACGCGCCCCGACGTGGGTCGCACGAGCGTGGCGAGCGTGAGCAGCAGCGTGCTCTTGCCCGCGCCGTTGCCCCCCTCGATCGAGCACACCTCGCCCGCGCGAAACGTCAGCGTCACGCCCGCGAGCGCGCGCGTCGCACCATACACCCGGGTCACCTTCTCGACCCGAACCTCGTCGAAGCGCGCGCGCTCGGTCATTCGGCCGCGCGGACGGTATCGCACTTCGCCTCGCCCGCGCACGCCCTTGCGAAAGCGCGGCGGGTGCCACATAAACGCCGCGCATGACCACCACCATCCGTTGCATCAAGTGCGGCGAAGAGAAGCCCGCGCTCGCTGCGCCCCCCTTCCGCGCGGGCACGAAGCTCGCGGACCTGGGCGTCGAGATCCAGCAGAAGGTCTGCGCGCCCTGCTACCGCGACTGGATCAACATGTCGGTCAAGCTCGTGAACGAGATGCGGCTCGACACGACCGACCCCCGCGGCCAGGAGATGTGGCTCAAGCAGATGAAGCTCTTCTTGAACCTCGACGGCAGCGCGAGCGATCCCTGGATGCGCCACCTCGACAAGCCCGTCGCGGTCGAGACCACGGGGGGCGTGCGCGCGCGGGCGACCCTCGTGGGCGCCACGGCCGACACGCTCACCCTCGCCGACTTCGAGGGCGGCTCGATCCCCGCGGGCTTCACGCCGAGCACGGGCGCGCGCGGCTCGGCCACCATCGCGCGCGACGCGGTGAAGACCCTCGAGCCCGCGGCGTGACGCAAGGCCCCCTGCCGCTCGTCGCGTTCGGCACCCCCCGCAAGCTCCCGAAGCCGTCGACCGTGCCCGGCCGCGTGGCCGTGCTCGACATCGCCTTCGCCGCCGAAGGAACGGGCCACACCTTCGAGAAGGTCACCGAGCCCTTCATCAAGGGCCTCGGCGAGCGGCTCGCGGCGTGGGTCGACCACCACGACCACCAGCTCCACGCGCGCTTTCAGAGCGATCCGCGCTTCGTGCTCGCCACCAAGGCCCGCCACGGCGCGTGCCCCGAGATGATCACCCCGGCGCTCGTCGCGCGCGTCGGCGCCGTCGACAGCATCGTGTGCCACACCGACCTCGACGGGCTCTACTCCGCGGCCCGCTGGATCCTCGGCGGCCACGACCCCTACCCCGGCGCCGAAGACGACGCGCGCGCCGTCGACACGCGCATCGGCACGCCGTCGCCCCGCGGCGAGGAGCTCGACCGCGCCCTGCGCGTGCGCGGCCGCGACGAGGCCTTCCTCGGGCGCGTGGTGCGCATGCTCGCGGGGCGCGACGACGGAGGCACGGCCGAAGAGGTGCGCTACGCCGCGCGCGAGTACGCCGAGGTCGAGCGCAACACCGCGGCCCTCGCCGGCAGCCGCTACGCGCGCCGCGGCGACGTGCTCGTGTGCGACGTGAGCGACGTGCCCACGCGCGACTTCGACAAGACCGACCTCCTGCTCCTCGGGCAGCGCGAGGCGCGCGTCTCGGTCGTGCTCGACGCGCAGAACGTCACCCTCGCCGCGGCCTTCGACTCGGGGATCAACTTCCTCGCGCTCCTCGGCGTGTCGGGGGGCATGCCCACGCGAGTCTCGGTGCCGCGCTCGCGCTACCCCGACGTGCGCCGCGCCCTCGCCGACGCGGGCCTCTGGCGCGACTGAACACGCACCCCGTATCGCTCCCGCGCGGGCGACGATATAGTCCCCGCCAGCGACGTTGATGCCAGAGCGCTTCATCCGGTGCCAGCTCTGCGGCATCCCGCACCCCGCGGATGTGCGTGAGTGCCCCATCCACCGCAAGCCCATCGTGGCCGCGGCCCGCATGGACGTGCGCCCCTCGGCGCCGCCCTCGCAGCCCCCGCCGCTGCCCCCGCGCGTGCGCACGCCGCCGCCCCTGCCGAGCGCGCGCGGAACCGCCTCGCCCGCGCTGCTCGTGGGCAAGCTCCTCGCGGGGCGCTACCGCGTCACGGGGGTGATCGCCGCGGGCGGAATGGGCGTGGTGTACGACGGCGTGCAGGTGGCGCTCGGGCGCCGCGTGGCGATCAAGTGCCTGCACCCGCGGTACGCCACCGACGCGTCGGCCATCGCGCGCTTTCACAACGAGGCCAAGGTGTCGGGCGGCTTCGGGCACCCGCACATCGTCGAGGTGTTCGACCTCGGGTGGCTCGACGACGAGCGCGCCCCCTTCCTCGTGATGGAGCGCCTCGAAGGAGAGACCCTGGGCCAGCGCCTCCAGCGCGAGAAGCGCGCGGGCGTCGGGCTCGTGGTGACCGTCGCGCGGCAGGTGCTGAGCGCCCTCGTCGCGACGCACGCGCGCGGCATCCTCCACCGCGACCTCAAGCCCGACAACGTGTTCCTCGTGGCGACGCACGACGGCGGCGTGCGCGCCAAGGTGCTCGACTTCGGGCTCTCGAAGGCCATGGCCCACGAGCCCGACGGGCGGCGACTCACGCGCACCGGCGTGGTGATGGGCACCCCCTCGTACATGCCGCCCGAGCAGGCCACCGGCGAGCCCGACCTCGACGGCCGCGTCGACCTCTACGCCCTCGGCATGATCCTCTACGAGTCGCTCACCGGCCGCCTCCCCTACGCGGCCCGCACCCCCGCGGCGATGATGGTCGAGATGCGCCGCACGAAGCCCGCGCCCCCGCGCCTCTTGCGTCCCGACGTGCCCGCCGCGCTCGACGCCGCCGTGATGAAGGCCATCGCGCCCGACCGCGCGAGCCGCTTCGCCGACGCGCTCGAGATGCAGCGCTGCCTCTCGGCCCTCGCCCAGGTCGACGACGACGAGCCCACCACCATGCTCGGCCCGCCCACCGACTCCTCGCCCGCCGCCGACGCGGGCGAGACCCAGCCCGTGCAGGTCTTCGCCCGCAAGCCCTGACCTGAGGTAGAGTCCGCGCCCCCGCAATGCGTCGCACGACCCCCGGCGTGTTCGCCCCCGACCCCTCGGCCTCGGTGCTCCCGTGGCCCGTCGAGGTCATCGAGGCCGCGCTCTCGCCCCTCATCCTCCCCGAGCGCCTCGCACGCTTCGACGCCATCGCGCGCGCGCGGCTTCGCTCGGTGGCCCTCGTGCTCGAGTCGGTGATCGACCCCCACAACACCGCCGCGGTGATGCGCACCTGCGACGCGTTCGGCGTGGGCGCGGTGCACCTCGTCGACCGCGGCGTGCGACCGCTGCTCGCCCAGCGCATCACGCGCGGCTGCGACCGCTGGCTCGACCTCTACGTGCACCGCGACTCGGCCGCGTGCGCCGCGGGCCTGCGCCGAGAGGGCTTCGAGGTCTACGTGGCCGACGCGCACGCCACGACCGCGCTCGACGACATCGCCCGGCGCCCCTCGGTGGCGCTGGTGTTCGGCAACGAGCACGAGGGCGCGAGCGCCGAGATGCGCGCCGCGGCCGACGGGGCCTTCGCGATCCCGATGCGGGGCATGGTCGAGAGCCTCAACGTGTCGGTGGCCGCGGCCGTCGCGCTGCACGCGGTCACGCGCGGGCGCCCCGGCGACCTCGGGCCGGCCGAGGCGCGCGCCCTCAAGGCGCGGTTCATGATCGAGAGCGTGCGCGAGCACCGGCTCGTCATCGAGCGCTACCTCCGCGAGCAGCGGTCGGGGACGTAGATGCCGCCCAGGGTCGTCCGCCCCCGCACCGACTCCGCGCTGCTCCCGCTCACCCTCGGCGGCACCGTCGCGTGCCTGGTCGCGGGATGGTTCCTCGGCGCGTGGATCTTCAAGCCCGCGCACGCCCCCGCGGCGCCCGAGGCCACGAGCGACGGCAACGGTGACGTCGTCGTCGAGCCCGCGCGCCCCGACGCGTCGGCGCCGCCCCCTCCGCGCGACGCGGGTCCGCCGGTCGTGACGGTCCCCGTGACGGTGAACGCCGGCCTCCTGAGCGCGTGCGGAGACGGCGAGGAGATGGACCTCCCCGGCGCCCGCTGCGACGCCCCCGCGGGCCTCGAGCCTGCGCTGCGCGCGCGCCTCCAGTCCGTTCTGGGCGCGTGCCCCGCGGCCGCGAGCGCCGCGCGCGAGCCCTCGAAGGCGCTCTCGCTGGGGCTGCGCGTCGACTTCGCGCGCCGCCGCGTGGTGTCGCTGCTCGGGCGCAGCACCACGGTGCCCGACAAGGTCAGCTACGTGCCGTGCGTGAACAACACCCTGGGCGCGCTCGACGACGTGTGGCGCATCCAGGCCGCGCACCCGCGCTACCAGTACTTCTTCACCGCCCGCTTCGGCCCCCTGCGCGGCCCCACGCCCGCGGCGCCCGACGCCCCCGCACCGACACCCGCGCCCACGCCCGCCGCGCCCGACGCGAGCGTCACGGACCCGTCGCTGCCGACCCCCGCGCAGATGCTCCGCATGCCCGCGATGACGCAGGCGACGGTGACGTGGAGCACGGCGATCGTGCGCGAGACGCCGCGCACGGGCCCCGTCGCGGCGCGCCTCCCTCAGGGCACTGCCGTCGAGGTCGTCGACCGGCGCGGGAGCTGGTACGGCATCCGGTGGCAGCGCGTGCACGCGGGCTGGACGTACGGCGACGCGATCGGCCAGGGCCGCTGACGGCGCGCTACCGATCGCGCGGCGCGAACGACAGGGGCACCTCGAAGTCGACCGAGGCGCCTCGCGCCGCGGGCCACGCGAGCGCGCGCAGCCTCCCGAGGATGCAGTGCCCCACCGCGCGAAACCCCGGCGGCCCCGAGGCCACGGCGTGGGTGATGCGCCCGTCGACCGAGATCGTGAAGCGCAGCTCCAGGCGCCCGGCGAGCCCCGGCGACGCCCGCAGCGCGTCCTCGTAGCAGCGCTGCATCTCGGCGCCCTCGGCGCGCACGGTCGAGAGCACGGCCGCCGCGTCGACCTCACCCGTCACGGGCGGCGAGGGCGCGCCCGCGTCCTCGCGCATCATGGCGCGCACGGCCGCCGACAGCTCGCGCACCGCGACGGTCCACGTCGCGTCGCGGCGGGCGGCGGAGAATGAGCCCACGCGCGCCTGCTCCATCGCGCCCGCGACGCACTGCTGCGCGGCGACCCGCGTCGACGCGCTCGCGGCGCCCACGCGCTCGACGAAGAACCCGCCCGTGCGCCCTTCGAAGAAGCCCTCGACGGTGACGCGATCGCCCTCGCCGAGACAGCGCTCGGCCCTCGCGGTCACGGCTTCGAAGGCCTCGTGCACCGCGGCGTCCGACGGGCGCGCCCGCGGCGCGCGACGGGCCGGCGCGCCCGCGCACCCGGCGAGGGCGAGCACGGCGACAGCCGCGCGCACGGCTCACCCACCCTGCTGAAACACGAACGGCGCGGCCACCGTGGCGGCCCCGCCCGTCGGCGCCGGAAAGCGCAGCGTGCGCAGCGCGTCCTCGATGCACCGCCCCACCCGAATGAGCCCCGGGTCGCCGCCCGTCGAGGTCTCCGACACGCTGCCGTCGCCCTCGACGCGGAGCCGCACGGTGATCTCGCCGCGCAGCGTCGCGTCGCGCGCGAGCTCGCGCTCGTAGCACTGGCGCACGGCCTGGTTGCGCGTGGCGAGCACGCGCCGCGCGGCCTGCGGATCGACCGAACCGTGCGTGGGGGGCCGCGCCGTCGCGTCGACGCCCGCGTCGCGCGCCCCTGCGTCCCTCGCCCTCGCGCCCCCATCGCGCGCTCGCACGCCCGCGTCCCTCGCCGGGCGCGGCTGCGCCCACGCGTCGACGCACGCGGGCGCGAGCACCACGAGCGCGATCGCCGCGCGCACTACGACACCTTCGAGAACGAGAAGCCCTCGGCGCCCACGTCGACGCGCACGGTCTCGTCGGGCTTGTAGCCGCCCTTCAGCAGCTCCTCGGCGAGCGGGTCTTGAAGCTGCTTGAGGATCACCCGCTTGAGCGGGCGCGCGCCGAACGCGGGCTCGTACCCGAGGTCGGTGAGCAGGTCGCGCGCGGGGTCGGTGACCTCGAGCTTCACGCGGTTCTCGCTGAGCAGCCGGCCCAGGCGCTTGAGCTGAATGTCGACGATGCCGCGCAGCGCCTTCTTGCTGAGCCGGTCGAAGATGCACACGTCGTCGATGCGGTTGAGAAACTCCGGGCGAAAGTGCTTCTTGAGCTCGTGCTGCACCTCCTCGCGCAGCGCCTCGTCCGAGACGCCCTCCTCCGAGGCCGCGAGGATGCGGTGCGCCCCGACGTTGCTGGTCATGATGATCACGGTGTTCGAGAAGTTGGCGAGCTGGCCGCGGTTGTCGCTGAGCCTGCCGTCGTCGAGCACCTGCAACAGGATGTTGAACGTGTCGCTGTGGGCCTTCTCGATCTCGTCGAAGAGCACCACGCTGAAGGGCCTCCGGCGAATGGCCTCGGTGAGCATGCCGCCCGACTCCGAGTCGACGAAGCCCGTGGGCGAGCCGATGAGACGCCACACCGAGCCCTTCTCCATGAACTCGCTCATGTCGAGGCGCACCAGCGCAGACTCGTCGTCGAAGAGAAACTCCGCCAGGGCCTTGGCGAGCTCGGTCTTGCCCACGCCCGTCGGGCCGAGAAAGAGAAAGCTCCCGATGGGCCTGCCCGGATCGCGCAGCCCCACCCTGCCGCGGCGCACGGCCTTGGCGATGGCGTTCACGGCGCTGTCCTGCCCGACCACGCGGCCCCGCAGGTGGTCCTCCATGCGCAAGAGCTTCTCGGTCTCGCTCTCGAGCATCTTGCTCACGGGCACGCCCGTCCACTGCTCGATCACGCGCGCGACGCCCTCCTCGTCGACGTGCATCTTGAGCAGCAGCGGCCCCTGCTCGCCCAGAAGCTTCTCCGCCGCGCCGAGGGCCTGCTCGGCGCGCGGCAGGTCGTCGTTGGCGATGCGGCTCGCCGCCGACGTGTCGCCCGCGCGCACGGCCTTGTCGCGGTCGCCCCGCAGCACGAGGAGCCTCTCCTTCGCGGCGCGCACCGCGGCGATGGCGTCGCGCTGCCGATCCCACCGGGGCTTGAGGTCGTTGTAGCGGCCGCGCACGTCGGCGAGCTCCTTCTCGACCTTCTTGCGCACCTCGACGGAGCCCGCGTCCTCCTCGTCGACGAGCGAGCGGTGCTGCGCCTCGAGGGCGCTCATGCGCCGCGCGAGCGAGTCGAGCTCCTGCGGCCCGCCGTCGAGCGCGAGCCGGCACTGCGCCGCGGCCTCGTCGATGAGGTCGACGGCCTTGTCGGGCAGCTCGCGCCCCTGAAGGTAGCGCGCGCCGAGCTTCACCGCGGCCACCACCGCCGGGTCGGTGATGCGCACGCCGTGGTGCACCTCGTAGCGCTCGACGATGCCGCGGCACATGGCGATCGCCTCCTGCTCGTCGGGGGGGTCGATCATGATGGCCGCGAAGAGGCGCGAGAGGGTCTGGTCCTTCTCGATGTTCTTCTTGTACTCGGCGGGGGTGATGGTGCCGATGATCTGCACCTCGCCCCGCTGCAGCGCGGGCTTGAGCAGGTCGGCCGGCCCGCTCCCCGTCGCGCTCCCGCCGAAGAGCGTGTGCAACTCGTCGACGAAGAGAATGACCTCGCCGTCGGCGTCGCGCGCGGCCTGCAGCACGCCCCGCAGGCGCTCTTCGAACTCCCCCCGGAGCTTGGCGCCCGCGACGAGCAGGCCCTGATCGAGCTGCATGAGGCGCTTCTTCTTGAGCGGCGCGGGCACGTCGCCCTGCGCCAGCCGCGTGGCGAGCGCGTACACGATCGCGCGCTTGCCCACGCCCGCCTCGCCCACGATCACGGGGTTGTTCTTCTGCCTGCGCGCGATCACCTGGAGCAGCCGGCGCAGCTCACCGTCCCTGCCGACGATGGGGTCGAAGCGATCCTGCGAGGCCGCCGCGATGAGGTCACGGGTGTACTGCGCGAGCGCATTGGCCGCGCCGGGTTGCGCGCCGCCGCCGCCGCCCACGGCCGCGGCGCTCGCCGCCACCTCGGGCGCGATGGCCATGTCGGGCAGCGATTTCACGGCCTGCCGCACCTTCGCCTCGTCGACGTCGAGCGCGCGCAGCACGGCGCCCGCGAGGCCCGTGGGCTCGGCGAGAAGGGCCACGAGCAGGTGGCGCACGCGCACCTGTGACGCCTCGCGCGCGGCCTCGGCCTCGGCGCGCGAGCACAGGCCCAACATGCGCGGAGAGAGGTACGCCACGGCGCCGGGAACCTGGGTGATCTTGCGCAGCACGGCCTCGGTCTCGACGAGCAGGTCGCCCGGGTCGACGCCCGCGGCTTCGAAGGCCTTCTGCGTGAGCGGGTCGCGGTCGAGCAGGCGAAAGAGCAGATGGACGCTCTCGACCTCGGCGTGGCCCCGCTCGTCGGCGAGGCTCTGGGCCCCTGCGATGACGGTGCGTGCGTCCTGGGCGTAGCCTTCGAGTCTCCAGTTCCGGGTCGCGCTCATGGGTGCCGAACGGTACGCACTGGGCACCGCCCCTGCAACGCCGACGTGGGTCAGAAGCCTTCGGCGCGGAGCCTTCGAACCATGTCGCGGTAGAACACCCGATG
Organism: Polyangiales bacterium; assembly: GCA_039809605.1. GTDB lineage: Bacteria > Myxococcota_A > Polyangia > Polyangiales > CAISKJ01. The sequence continues at coordinate 9,743 of JBDHVF010000047.1, forward strand.
GTCGAAGCCGCTCTCGAGGTTGGGCAGCGTGTGGGCGATCTGGCCGACCTCGTCGAAGTGGTCGGCGGGTACGCAGCCCATGAAGCGACCCCACCGCGCCGAGCGCACCTCGACCATCCCGTCGTTGACGTGCATCGAGGGGTCGCCCCGCTCGAGAAAGGTCGCGAAGGGCAGCAGGGCGAGCGTGGTGTTGTCGGGCACCGAGGGCTCGTTGGCGATCACGGCGTCTCCGCACTGCTCCCGGCCCGAGCGCCGATTGGTTCGCCCGGCGTACGACCAGTAGCTCACCCTCGGATCGTTCGGGTTCGAACGATTGAACGCGTCGGCGTTGCGCTCGCTGAGCGCGTCGAGCGCGGCGCGCAGGTCGGCGCGCGACCGCGCCTCGTTGTAGGTGAAGCCCAGCACCGTCGCGGCGGCGTCGAGGAGCCCGTCGGCGACGCCCGGAATCGCGCCTCCGATCGCGTCGGCGATGCGTGTGCCCTGGTGCGGCGTCGCGACGGTCACGAGGGCCGCGACGCGGTCGCCGTAGCCGAGGGTCGAGACGAGGTAGCGCGCGTCGAGACCCCCTTGAGAGTGGGCGATCAGCACGACCCTTGCCGCGCCCGTCTGGGGCAGCACCACCGCGTCGAGGTAGCGCCCCAGCATGGGCGCGCGCTCGGCGGGCGAGGCGAAGGGCGCCACGACGCTCTCGTACACGACCTCGCCGCGCGCTCGCAGGTCGTCGGCCACCCTGAAGTAGTAGTTGAGCGGGCCGATGTCACGAAAGCCGGCGAAGCCGTGCACCAGCACGATCGGGTACGGCGGCCCCCTGCCGTCGCGCCCCCCGTCAGAGATCGTTCGGTCACGTACGATCGAATCGTTCGGCGCCGAACCATCTTCCACGTCGTCGAGAAGCACATCTCCTGTACCCGTGTCAATCACGAAGCTGGCGTCTTCGAAATCGTCGTCTCGAGCATCGAGAGGAGTGTCACTACCTGCCGTCTCGTGAGCCCCACAGGCGGCGAGACAGAGCGAGAGGACGAGCGCGCGCACGGGGCACGCGCGGCGGGCGAGGGTGCGCTCCATGCCCGCGATCTTCTCGCATTCTCACGTGTCTACCACCACCTCGCGCAGTATTCTTCGCGGCCCTATGGACCCTGCGACCCTCAAACACACGCCGCTCTACGAAGAACACCTCAAGCTCAAGGCCCGCATGGTGCCGTTCACGGGCTACGCGATGCCGGTTCAGTACACCGGCATCGTCGACGAGCACACCACGGTGCGAAAGGCGGTCGGCTTCTTCGACGTGTCTCACATGGGCGAGCTGGTGATCGACGGCACGCGCGCGCTCGAGGCCGTTGACCGCCTGGTGACCAACGACATCCGTGGACTTCAAGACGGCCAGGCTCGCTACACCGTGTGCTGCAACGAGCGGGGTACGGCGCTCGACGACCTCATCGTCTACCGCGTGTCGGCCACGCGGGTGCTCGTGGTCTGCAACGCGTCGAACCGCGAGAAGATCGTCGGGCACTTCACCCGCTCGATCGGCACCGAGACGACGGTGAAGGACATCTCCGACGACACGGCCCTCATCGCGGTGCAGGGCCCCCGCGCGATGGAGCTGCTGACGGCGGCGGGCATCGACGCGCGGGTGACCGAGCTCCCTCCGTTCCACTTCATCGACGCGCCGGTGTTCAACGTCCCCTGCACCTTCTCTCGCACGGGCTACACGGGCGAAGACGGCGTCGAGATCTTCTGCCCGCCGGCCGAAGCGGCCCGCATCTGGCGCGGGCTCCTGCAGATCGGAGAGCCCATGGGGGCGAAGGCCGTGGGCCTGGGCGCGCGCAACACGCTGCGCCTCGAGTGCCGAATGGCGCTCTACGGCAACGACATCGACGAGACGACGAACCCCCTCGAAGCGGGCCTCGGGTGGACGGTCAAGTTCGACAAGGGCGATTTCGTGGGCCGCGACGCGCTGCTGGCGGTGAAGGCGACGGGGCTCACCCGCAAGCTCGTGGGCTTCGAGGTCACCGACCGCGCGATCGCACGCGACCATTGGGACGTGATCGACAGCGCGGGGCAGAAGGTCGGCTACGTCACCAGCGGCTCTCCGTCGCCGACGCTGGGCAAGAACATCGGCCTCGCCTACGTGCCCGAATCGATGAGCGCCATCGGTTCGCCTCTCACGGTTCGCGACCCCGAGCGCGACCGTACGGCGTCGGCCGTGGTCGTGAAGACGCCCTTCTACAAGCGCGCGAAGTAGCGCCGCCCGTCGCTATCCCAGCGACAGCCAACCCACCCGAAGAGACAGGTAGACGACCGCCGCCGTGAAGGTGAGCGCGTCGATGCGGTCGAGGATCCCACCGTGACCGGGCAGGATCCCGCCCGAGTCCTTCACGCCTGCGCTGCGCTTGAGCACCGACTCGCAGAGGTCGCCGAGCTGCCCGAGAGCGCCCGCGGCAAGGGCGAGGGGAATCCCTCGCTCGAGCGAGACGGCTGGGAGGTAGACGTAGTGAGCGAAGGAGACCCCGAGCGCCGAACCGAGGAGGCCACCCAACGACCCCGTCCAGGTCTTGTTCGGTGAGACGGCCGGGTAGAGCTTGGGTCCGCCGAGGTTCTTGCCGAACAGCATGGCGCCCGTGTCGCCGAACCAGGCGATCATCAGCGTGAGGACGACGAGCCCGCCGCCCTGCACCCTCGTGCCAAGGTCGTGCATCGCCGGGATCGTTGCCATCAAGCCGCCGACATAAAGAGGCCCGAGCACAAGCGCGCCGGTCTCGATGAACGCCGTCGGAATGCGGGAGGGGCGCAGGAGAGAGAGCAGCAACGCGACCGGGGCGAGCGCGGCGCAGAAGAGCGTGAACCATGCGCCGTGCACCGCGCCGAAGCGGGTCCACCACGCGATCAGGTAGAACGCGACGGTGAGGGTGGTACCGATGACTCGTCCGAGGCGGTCTTGACCGTGGGAGAGGGTGAAGAACTCCCACGCTGCGATGCAGACGGCGAGACCGACGAACGCGGTGAAGGACCAGGGAGGGGTGATGTAGAGCAGGACCAGGATGATCGGCACGAAGACGAGGCCGGTCAGGATCCTTCGGACGATGTTCGACATGAGGTGTCAGGGCGCGGTGGGTTCCACGGGGTCCGCGTGTCTGACGGAGGGTCTCACGAAGGGCACGAGGCCGAAACGGCGTTGACGAGCCTGATAGGAGGCCACGGCTTCGTAGAAGTCCTCGGCCGTAAAGTCCGGCCAGAGGCAGCGCGTGAAGTGCAGCTCCGCGTAGGCCGCGCCCCACAGCAGAAAGTTCGAGATGCGAAGCTCACCCCCCGTTCGAATGAGCAGATCGGGGTCACCGAACGAGACCGAGGGGATGAGTTCGCTCAGGGAGTCTTCGTCGATCTCCTCGGGCCGCAGGGCGCCATCGCGAACGCGCACGGCCAGCGCTCTGGCTGCCTCGGCGATCTCTTCGCGCCCTCCATAGGAGAGCGCGAGGGAGAGCACCATGCCTCGGTTGCCGCTCGAGCGCGCAGAGAGGTCATCGAGCACCTCGCGCACGTGCGCGGGAAGCTTGCGAGTATTCCCCACGGCACGGAGTTGGATGCCGTTGCCCAGGATCTCGTCTCGTTCGGAGATGAGGAACTCTTGAAGGAGGTTCATGAGGGCTCCGACCTCTTCGTCGGGGCGGCCCCAGTTCTGCTCGGAGAAGGCATAGAGGGTGAGTTGCTCGATGCCGAGGCGCCGTGCGACGCGCACGATCCGGCGAACGGCATGGCTTCCTGCCCTGTGTCCCGCAGTGCGAGGGCGCCCGCGGGCTTCGGCCCACCGACCGTTGCCATCCATCACGATGGCGACGTGGCGAGGGATGTTTCGAGCATCGATCAACGTCATTGGGGTGGGCGGTTCTATCGCCCATCAGCGCCTCGAAGCCAAGGACGCTTCGGCTGGTCGGCCTTCATTGCCCAGTGAACGGGCGAGACTTAGGTTCGACTGGCAACCTATGGCTGACAAGGATTTCTACGAGCTTCTGGGAGTCTCGCGGGGCGCCGACGCCGAGGCGATCAAGAAGGCCTATCGTGCGTTGGCGCTCAAGTACCACCCCGATCGCAACCCTGGCGACAAGAAGGCCGAGGAGACCTTCAAGGCGATCAACTCGGCATACGATGTGTTGAGCGACCCGAAGAAGCGTGCGCTCTACGACGAGTTCGGCGAGGTCGCGCTTCGCGAGGGCTTCAACGCCGATCAGTACCGGCAATACCAGAGTGCCTTCGGGGGATCTGGCGGTGCGGTGAACTTCGAAGATCTCTTCGGAGGGGCTGCGGGTGGTGCTGCGGGAGGCGACTACGCTTCGATCTTCGAGCAGTTCTTCGGCGGCGGAGTGCCCGGTGGCGTCAGGGTCAATGTCGGAGGCGGGCGGCGCGGGCAGCGGCCGCGGGTTCCCACGCGGGGCCCCGATCTCGAGGGTGAGGTTTCAATCGACCTCCCCACCGCGATTCGAGGGGGTGAGGTGGGTCTCAATGTCAACGGTTCATCAATCACCGTGAAGGTCCCGCCGGGCATCAAGGACGGCCACAAGCTTCGGCTTGCGGGCAAGGGCGTCCCCTCTCCAGGAGGTGAGCCGGGCGACCTGCTCCTCACGGTGAGGGTGCAAGAGCATCCCTCGTTCTGGCGAGACGGGGATGACCTGCACATGAGGGTCCCTGTGAGCATCGCTGAGGCATGGCGGGGAGCGAAGGTGAAGGTGCCGACCCCCGCGGGTGAGATCACGCTCAAGGTCCCTCCCCACACCAACTCGGGCGCGCGGCTCCGTCTTCGAGGGAAGGGGATTCCTTCGCACGGACATCGTGAGGCGACCGATCTCATCGCACACATCGAGATCGTTCTTCCGCCCGCAGATGCCAGGATCGAAGACGCCATCACGACCATCGAGCACGCTTCGCTTGCAAATCCGAGGGCGGAGTTGAAGTTCTGACGACCCTCTGATCGGCACCGGGTCATGTGTTTCCCAATGGGCGCATGAGCGGTGTATCCATCGGTGGTGTTGCACGTGAAACACCGCCTCACGCTCGGGCTCGGACTGCTGCTCTCCTGCGAGAGACAACCCCAGCATTCGCCTCCTCCTCGGCCTACGCCCATCAACCTTCCTTCCCCTGAAGCTGGGCGCGAACAGGTTCCACCGCAGCGAGAGGCCGCTCGCGACGCGAGCATCACGGAGATCAACTGGGCGGAGGCGTACTCGTCCGATCAACTGCCGAATTCTCGGGCGCAGTCGCTTCAACTCATCGCTCAGACCGCCGACGGCGATGATGCGGAACACGCAGCGTTCGTCCTCGGACGGAGGCTCTCGCCTGATCGACTCCAGGCCGTCCTCAGTGTGCTCCCGACTCGTCTGATGGCGACCTTCGCCCGAGGCGCATGTGGCCGCGCGCCCGATCTGCAACCAGCCGTGCTGCCTCCAGCCGTGGGTGTAGCTCTGTCACAGCCGCACCCCGACATCGCCTTCGCAACCTGGGCCTTCCGCTCGCGACGATCCGTGCCAAACCTTCGACCAGAGCAGGCTCGTACTCTCGCTGCCAGTTCGCGCTTCGATGATCAGCTCGCCTTTGCGAGAACTCTCCCGGCCCTTTCGGGGGATCCCCCGTTCGACCTCATCGAGTACATGCAGCCCATTCCGATGGCCACCGCCTTTCGCTCGGTCGTGCTGCGTGGGTCAACCGTACCTGCCTGGTGGCAACGCTGGATCGAGTCGCTCGCGCTCAGAACTCGATCCAATCTGCGGGCATGGGGTGGCACCTGGCTGGCGCTTACAGAGTCCGCGCCGAAGAGCGATCCCCTGGTGCGTTCAGCCCTTCTCGGTGCCCTCCCGACCTTGCGAGAGGTCAGCACGGGCGACGCAGGCGTGGATGCGGCATTTCGCTGTGCGAACGCCGGTCTCGCGGATGTGCTGACGGGTTCGATCGCTGCGATCCCGAGTTGCGCCGACGATGCGAATCACTGGCGGAGTCTCGTAGCCCGCGTTCGATTCGCCAAGGATCGTCCCACCGACTCGCAACGGGTCACGGTTCTTCAGGACGTGCTCCGAGACGCGGCGGGCGACGTGAGAGTCCTCGAGGCGATCCCCCAGGCTGCTATCGATCTGCCGCCGGGGCTCGCCCGGCCGCTTCTTCAGCAGGTCGCACTCTCCCGCGACCCAGGCGTTCTCGCGGCACTGCTCGAAGCGCTCGCGTTGCACGTGCAACAGGCTCGGGCGCTCCCTTCTTCTCTCCGAGATCAGCTCATTCGAGCGCCCTTCGATCTCGATGAGGCTGCTTCGCTCGAGGCCCGCCAACAGGCACTCGCGCTCGCGCGAGCCCTGAACCTTCCACTGCCCGGTCGCGAAACCACAGTTCGAGCGCTTCAACAGGCGCGCCAACTCGATGCCTCGATCACACCAGCGCCCTCTCCCATCGCCACAAATACTGCGCGGGGAAGACTCACCATCACGACCCATATGGGTCTGGTGGTGATCGAGCTGACGGAGGATGCGGCGCCACAAGCGGCAGGCGTCGTCATCGAAGCCGCTCAGGGAGGTCGATACAACGGCACCACCTTCCACCGGGTCGTGCCCGGCTTCGTGGCACAGGGCGGAGACCCGCGAGGTGATGGCTATGGCGGAACGAGCAGGATCGTTCCCACGGAGCTCTCGGGCATGACCTTCGATCGAGGGAGCGTGGGTATCGCGCTCGCAGGGCTCGACACCGGAGGGATGCAGTTCTTCATCGTTACCGCCGACGCTCCACACCTCGACGCGCGCTACCCCTGGATCGGGCGGGTGGTCGAAGGCATGGAGATCGTCGACGAACTGATGGAGGGAGATGTCATCGAGCGAGCGGAGTTCATCCCTCACTGAGCGCGCCGCTACCTCGCGCGGGAGTCCATCGCCGGATCGAACGCAGCGATGCCGGTCACCGATTGGCCAAGCACCAGCGTGTGGATGTCGTGGGTGCCTTCGTAGGTGATCACGGTCTCGAGGTTCAGCAGGTGCCGCGAGATCGGATACTCGTACGTGATCCCATTGCCGCCGAGAATGTCGCGGCACTTACGGGCGGTCTCGAGCGCCATGTGGACGTTGTTTCGCTTGGCGAGCGAGACCTGATCAGGCCGCATCTTCTTTGCCTCCTTGAGCTTGCCGAGCCGCCAGGCCACGAGCTGGGCCTTCGTAATCTCGGTGAGCATGTCGGCGAACTTGGCCTGGACCAGCTGATAGCCCGCGATGGGGCGAGAGAACTGCACGCGGCTCTTCGCGTAGTCCACCGCACATTCGAAGCATGCCTCGGCGGCGCCGATGACGCCCCAGGCGATGCCGTAACGAGCCTGCGTGAGGCAGCTCAGAGGTCCCTTGAGGCCTTCGACGTGAGGCAGGATCGCGCTCTCGGGCACCTCGACGTCTTCGAGGATCAGCTCGCTCGTGACCGAAGCGCGCAGCGAGAACTTGTGCTCGATCTTCTGCGCCGTGAAGCCCGGGGTCTTCGTCGGCACCACGAAGCCACGCACCACGCCGTCGAGCTTCGCCCACACGATGGCGACATCCGCGAGGTTGCCGTTGGTGATCCAGCGCTTGGTCCCGTTCAGCCGAAAGCCGCTCGACGTGCGCTCGGCGCGGGTGATCATCCCGCCTGGATTGGAGCCGAAATCGGGCTCCGTGAGCCCGAAGCACCCGACGGCCTCGCCCGAGGCGAGCTTCGGGAGCCACGTGGTCTTCTGCTCTTCGGAGCCGAAGGCGTAGATCGGGTACATCACCAGCGCGCCCTGCACAGAGCAGAACGAGCGGATGCCCGAGTCGGCCCGCTCCAGCTCCCGCATCACCAGGCCGTAGGCGATGTCCCCCATCCCTGCGCAGCCGTACTTCTCAGGGAGGTTCGCGCCGAGCACGCCCAGCCGGCCGAACTCGGGGATCAGCTCCGACGGGAACGTGCCCTCTTCATAGTGCTTCGCGATGCCAGGAAGCACGTGGGCGTCCACGAACGCGCGCACGTTGTCCCGAGCCATTCGCTCCTCGTCGGTGAGAAGCGAGTCGATGTCATAGAAGTCGACGGCCATGGAATCTCCTCGCGGATAGCGCAATGACGGCGCTGCGCCGCGGGCAATCCATATCGGCCCTCAGCCCCGCCCGGCAAGTGCCGATGACCACTTCGAAGACCGTAGAAACACGAAAGGCCACCCCTTCGGTTGAAGAGGTGGCCTCCGTGTGCGGTGGAGCTGAAGGGAGTCGAACCCTCGGCCTCTAGAGTGCGATTCTAGCGCTCTCCCAACTGAGCTACAGCCCCGTCGCGAGGGACCGGGAATGAACCATGATCCCCTTCGCCGGTCAACACGTTTTTTGATGCTCACGGTCGATTGTTTCGAGCCGATCGCCGGCCGCCACCGCAACGATTCTTGAAAAGCCTTTGGTTTCAACGAGTTGCGATACAGACCATTGCGATTTTCGTGCAAAACGGACATATCTTTCGTGTCGAGGCGCTTGACCGCCCGCGGGGATGTGCCGGTCGGCACCCTCGCGACGTTCCGGCGTCCCCCTGCCGCACCCCGAGGGAGCCGATTCTTCATGGCGAGCCGCGAAACGATCGATGAGAAGCTCAAGAGGCTCGAAGACCTCCTGGCCGTGCAGGACGAGCGCGTCCTGGCGAAATTCCAGGAGCAGGTCGACATGTCGTGGATCTATCACGACACCGCGCTCGAGGGCTCCGTGCTCTCGTTCCACGAGCTCAAGAGCGCGATCGACAAGGACGTCGTCTCGGACGTCTCGTTGATCCCCACCTACGACGAGATCCGCGCGCACAAGGCCGCGATCGACTTCGTGCGTGAGACCGCTGGCGCGCGCAAGAAGGTGCCCGTCACCCTCGAGCTCCTCAAGAAGCTCCAGGAGATGGTCTCGCCCGACGACCCCGAGGTGAAGGAGGGCACCTTCCGCAAGGAGACCCCCGTTCATCGCCTGTACTTCCACGACATCGCGGCGCCCGAAAAGATCGCCGGTGAGATGAAGAAGCTCGGCGAGTGGCTCGCCGACCCCGAGACGAAGAAGCTCTCGGCGCTGCGCCTCGCGTCGAAGCTGCACTTCAAGATCATGCAGATCTTCCCGTACACCCGGCACACCGGGAAGCTCGCGCGCCTCGCGATGAACCTCGTGCTCCTGCGCTCCGGGTATCCCCCGGCGATCGTCCACTCGACCGAGCGCCAGCGCTACTACGAGGCTCTCCGCGGGCCGAGCCTCGCGTTGCACAACCTCATGCTCGACTCGCTCGAGAACTCCATCGAGAGCGCGATCAAGCTCTTCTCCGAGGCCTCGAGCGGCCGACGCGCCCTCGCCTGACCGCGGCCCCTCTGCCACGACGTCAACCGAGCTTCTCGAAGAGCCTCCGCGGCACGGCCTTGCCCGTGAGCGCGACGCGCTGCGCGCCCTGCTCGATCACCACGGCCACCGTCTCCATCGCGCGAAAGACCGCGTAGCGACCGACGCCCTCCCACCGCCGCTCCACCTCGCCCGAGGGCGCGATCGCGCAAGCGCCCTGCTCCACGGGGCGCAGCACCATGCCCTGGAAGGGCAGCTCGACGCCGGGCCACCCCATCGCCGCGAGCTTCTCGTCGGTGCGCAGCACGAAGAGCGACTCGCCCTCGCGCGGAAAGGCCAGCCAGCGCTCGCCCTTGCCCCGCTCGGGCGCCGCGTAGACGCGCATCGCGGCGCTGCCCTCGCGCATGAGCGCCAGCTCGCCCGAGAGCCAGTACTCCTCGCCCATGTAGAGCAGCACGTCGTTCACCCGGAACTCGCCCGCGCCGCTCGCGCGCGCTTCCCTGCGATGCCCGCGCTCGTTCTCGGGACGCTCGCCCTGCGCCTCGCGCCGCCTGCGCCAGCGCGCCACCGCGGCCGCGCCGCCCGCCCCCATCGCCACCAGCAGACCGATCGTGATCGGGTCCATCGCTACGCTCCGCCCAACGCCACGTGCAACGCGCGCGCGTTCTCGACCACGAGCGCGTCGTCGACCACGAGCGCCGAGATCACCGCGCCGGCCGTCGCGCCGGCCTCGCGCACGCGCGGCGCGTTCGCCCGGGAGATGCCTCCGATCGCCACCACGGGACGCCCCTCGGCCGCGCAACGCGAGACCACGGCGCGCAACGCATCGAGGCCCGTCACGGGCGCGTGATCGGCCTTCGAAGCCGTGTCGAACACCGGCCCGAAGGCCACGTAGTCGGCCCCGCTCGTGAGCGCGTCGGCCACGTCTTCGTCGACGTGCGTCGAGGCGCCGACCCGCAGGGAGGGCGCGAAGCGACGCGCGTCGGCCACCGGCACATCGTCGGTGCCCACGTGCACGCCGTAGGCTCCTGCCATCAGCGCCACGTCGGGGCGGTCATTGACGAAGAAGGGCACGTCGGCTCGCTCACAGAGTCGAGAGAGCTCACGGGCGAG
>JBDHVF010000048.1:0-20079 GCA_039809605.1 Polyangiales bacterium
CCGCGCCGCCCTCGCCCGCGCCCACGAGGCCGCGCCCTCGCTCGGCGCCCTCGCCGACGACCTGCTCGCCCTCGCCCGCGCGCGCACCGACGCGGGCGAGGCGCGCGCCTCGGTCGCCGAGGCCGCCCGCCGCGTGGTGGAGCTCCTGCGCGCACGCGCCGACGAGCGCGGGGTGACGGTGGCGGTCGACGCGCCCGACGGCCTGCGGGTGGTGTTCGCGCCGCGCGACCTCGAGCGCGTGCTGCGCAACCTCGTCGAGAACGCCGTGCGTCACGCGCCCGCGGGCACCGAGGTGACCGTGCGCGCCGAGGGCCACGGAGAGACCGTGACGGCGTCGGTGCGCGACCTGGGCGCGGGCGTACCCGTCGAGCAGTCGGAGAGGATCTTCGAGCCCTTCGTGCGGCTCGACCCCGCGCGGCAGCGTGACGTCGGCGGCGCGGGCCTCGGCCTCGCGATCGCGCGCGAGCTCGCCCGCGCCCACGGCGGCGACGTGTCGCTCGACGTACACCACGAGGGCCCCGGCGCGCGCTTCGTCGTCACGATGCAGAGCGCGTGACGAAGATCTCCCGCTACGCGTGCACGCGCCGCGCGGCGGTGACGAGGTCGTCGGCCTCGAGGTCGACGCCGAGGAAGGCGAGGCCCACGCCCTGGGTGATCCCGTCGGGGCCCTTGATGCGCACCGCGTGGCGCACCTCGCAGCGGGAGACCATCTCCCACGACCCGTCGGGCACCGAGAAGGTCACGCGCACGATCGTGCCCGGCGCGTAGGGGTCGGGCGTCTCGACGAAGAGGCCCCCCGAAGAGATGTCCCGGCCCACGCAGCGACGTAGCCCATACGGACCTTCGATGAGCACGGAAAAAGCGAGCCGTAGCCTGGGAGCGTTGCGTCGCTCGGTCTTCACGGGCGTGAGGGTAGTCCGCGGGCCGGGTGCGGGGGCAAGTTCCGGGCGCCTCGGAGGGGCGGAGGTGACGCGGGGAGCGAGCGTGGGGCGGCGCTTCCGCGGGCAGAAGCTCCTGCTTGACCGGCTGGCGCGTGCGCACGTACGTTGCGGGCACCCAACGCGCACGTCGTGTCATGGCGACCCGACGCGCGCTGCCCGCGAAGGGGCGTGTCGCCGTTGCCCCTCGCGTACCGTCACGAGGAAGAGGATGAAGCTCGTCGTCGCAGGCTTGTCGGACGTCGGTCGTGAGCGAGACCACAACGAGGACTCGTACGCGGTCGAGGAGGAGCTCGACCTCTACATCGTCGCCGACGGCATGGGGGGGCACCAGGCCGGCGAGGTGGCGAGCGCGCTCGCGATCACCACGGTGGTCGAGCACGTGCGCACGCACGCGGGCGGCGACCGGCTCTCGGTGCTGGCCGACGCGGCCCGCATGGCGAACGCGAAGGTGATCGAAGAGGGCGCGCGCAACCGGCGGCGCAAGGGCATGGGCTCGACGCTCGTGGCGATGATCCGCGACGGCGACGACATGGGCATCGCGCACGTGGGCGACTCGCGCTGCTACCGCTTTCGCGACGGCAAGCTCGAGCGCATGACGCGCGACCACTCGCTCATCGAGGAGCTCGCGGGCGACGACCCCATCGCGCACGCCGCCCTCGGCGGGTACTCGAACGTGATCACCCGCGCCATCGGCACGGCGCCCGACACCGAGCCCGACGTGCGCCGCGAGAAGCTCCGAGAGGGAGACGTCTTCCTCCTCTGCTCCGACGGCCTCTCGGGCGTCGTGAAGGATCCGGAGATCCAGAAGATCCTCTCGCGCGGCAACGACCTCGCCGAGCGCTGCAAGGACCTCATCCAGGCCGCCAACGAGGGCGGCGGCCCCGACAACATCTCGACGATCCTCGTCCGCGTCGACGCGTAGCGCCGGTCCCTGCCGTGTCGCTCGCGACGGTGCTCCGACGTCCCTCGACGGTCGCGCTCGCGGCGCTCGCCCTCGCGTTGCTCGCGGCCTACTCCCTCGCCGTCGTCGACGCGGGCTACGCGCTCGCGCCCGCGCAGCTCTCCGAGGCCTTCGGGCGCGGGTCGTTCCTGGGCGTGCCCCCGCGGTGGTTCCTCGCGCGCATGGGGGGCTTCGCGGTCTTCACCGCCGCGCTCGCCGCCATGGCCGTGGGCGGAGACCCGACGTCCCTCGGCCGCGCGTCGTCGACGCCGTGGCGCAGGCTGCTCGCGGCGCTCGGCCCGGCGACCCTCACCCCGTGGGCGCTCACGCAAGACGACGTGCTGCGCCGCCCGCCGTTCGTGGCCCTCCTCGTGGGCGCCTCGGTCGCGCTCGCCGTCGCGATGCGCCCGGCGCCCGCGCACCCCGACGAGCGCCCCGCGCGCCGCAGCCTCGCGGAGCACTGGCCCGTGCTCGCGGCGATGGCCCTGCACGCGGGCTACTTCACCTGGCTCACCGTCGAGCGCGACCGCGCGCTCTGGTCGGCCACCATCGACCTCGGGATCTTCAAAGAGGCCCTCTGGCACACGCTGCACGGGCGCGTGATGTACTCGCCCGCGGTGGGCTACAGCTTCTTCGGCGAGCACTTCTCGCCCGTGCTCTTTCTGCTCGTGCCGCTCTACGCGCTCTGGCCCACGAGCGCGTGCCTGCTCACCGTGCAGACGCTCGCCGTCAGCGCCTCGGCGTGGCCGCTCTACCGCCTCGCGCGCGAGCTCGGGCTGCCGCGCGCGCTCGCGACGGCGCTCGCCGCGGCGATGATCTTCTCGCCGCCGATGCAGACGGCCCTCCTCTACGACTTTCACATGGACCTGCTCGCGGTGCCCTGCCTCGCGTGGCTCGTCTTCGCGCTGCACCGCCGCGCGTGGCTCCAGAGCTACGTCGCTCTCGCGCTGCTCGTGTCGGTCAAGGAGGACATGTTCATCCCGGCCTCCGCCGCGATCCTCGCGCGGGTCTTCACCGGCACGCGCGACGACGCGAAGCGCGCGATCCCCGCGGGCCTCGTGGCGACGGCCTACTGCTTCGTGGCGATGTTCGTGTTCATCCGCGCGTTCGGCCCTCCGGCGGGCGTGCCGGTGTACATGGGCGGCACCAACGCGCCGCAGGGCGGGTACAAGTTCCTCCGCAACTTCAGGCACCTCGCGGGCTGGGGCGGGCCCGTGCGCATGCTGCTCGGCCAGCCCGTGCGCTTCGCGCTCTACGCGCTCACCGACGCGCGCCTCACGACGCTGCTCGGCTTCGTGATGCCCCTCGCGTTCGTGCCCTTCGCGTCGGGCCGGCGCGTCATCCTCCTCGCGCCGCTCGGCATCATCCTGCTCTCGGATAACCCCGAGATCGTCTCGCTGCGCTACCACTACAGCGCGATCCAGCACCCGGGGGTCTTCTTCGCGGCGGCCTTCGGCGCGGCGGCGCTCGTCTCGCACGCGCGGCGCCCTTCGCACGCGGCGCAGGCCCTCGCGGCGCTGGTGGTCGCGGGCGCGCTCGTGCAGCTCGGCATGCACCCGGCGAGCGTCTGGGCGCGCACGCACTCGGTCGATCACCACGCGTACACACCGCACGCGGCCGCGGTCGACCGGCTGGTGGCGCGCGTGCCCGCCGACGCGAAGGTGAGCGTGACGACCTTCGTGGGCCCGCGGCTCTCGAACCGGCCGTGGTCCAACGTGTTCCCCCACGGGGTCGAGACGGCCGACATGGCGCTCGTCGACCTGCAGCGCCCCGCGTGGCCGCTCGAGCCTCACGTGCGCGACGAGACCGTGCGCGCGCTCATGCGCCAGGGCTGGGGCGCCGTCGCGTGGGAAGACGGCGCGGTGCTCCTCCAGCGCGGCGCGAGCACGTCGCGCAACGCCGAGGCCCTTCGCGACCTCTTCGCGCGCCGACGCTACGAGGTCGAGGGCACCGAGTGGACCGAGTTCCCCAACTGCGCCGAGCGCGACCCGAGCGCGAGCGACGGGTGGGCCCGCGTGGTGCGCCCCACCGACCCCCGCGCGCCGGGCTACGTGGTGTTCGGGCCCTTCATCCGGCTCTTCCCCGCGCGCTACCGGGTGACGTTCCGCCTGCGGGCCGAGCCGTCGATCTCGCGCGACGAGCCCATCGGGGTCATCGACGTGCTCACGCGCGGCGGCGTGGTGGTCGCGACCCAGGAGCTCCAGGCCGAGACCTTTCCCGACGGCGCGTGGCGCGACGTGCCGCTCGACTTCACCGTCGAACTGCCGGGCGCCGACCAGGTCGAGCTCCGCGTGCGCACGGCGAAGCGCTGGCTCGTCGCGGCCGACACGGTCACGCTCTCGTCGCCCGACGAGCCCGCGCTCGTCGAGGCGATGACCGTGCGGTAGCGCCCGTCAGCGCCGGAGCTTCTGCTGAAACATCGGGAGCACCGTCGCGGCCTTGCGCGCGGCCGACTGGAGCGCGGCGGGCTTGAAGTCCATCTTGAGGGCGGCCACGCTGACCTCCTCGTCGAGCCAGCGGGCGCCGTCGGGGTCGTCGATGAGGTCGCGCGCGCGCTTGCCCTTCACCTCGTTGCGCTCGGGCGAGAACACCCGAACCTTGAAGGGATCCCACACGTCGCCGAGCGCCTCGCGGAACACCTCGAGGTCGCTCCCCTCGCCCTCGACCGACTCGATGAGCTCGGGGATGCGGTCGCGGTACGCCTCGAAGCGCGCGGGGGCCTTCTCACGCACCTCGTCGAGCGCCACGCGCAGCGCGAGCGCGTCGTCGAGGTACCCGAGCGCGCCCATCGAGTCGGGCACCACGTCGCCGGGCGCGAGGATGTACAGCAGCGCCGTCACCACCTCGTCGCGGAGGGGGTCGTCGAGGTCCGGGTCGTCGGCCACGACGCGGAGGTAGTCCTTGAAATCCTGCTGCAACGTGGAGAGCCAGCGTTCAGCGACCTGTTCGAGCGCGTCGTGATCGGCCATCGTGTTTCGTTCGTGGTGCGTGGGGGTCGCGAGTGTAACCCGCGTGGAGCAGGGATCAGTCCCTGTTTTCTTCTTCGCTGGGGATCAGGTCCTGCGCGGCGGGGCAGGCGATCTGCACGTTGGTGGGTCCGGTCGCGGTGCGCAGGATGAGGAACACCACGCGGCGGTTGACCGACCACGCGGCCTCGTTGTGGCCCGGTCGCAGCGGGCAGCGCTCGCCGTAGCCCGCGGACTGGAGCCTCGCGCGGTCGATGCTCCGCTCGACGAGCGCGCGCACCACGCTCGCGGCGCGGTCGCGCGTGAGCTGGAGGTTGTGCTCGTCGTTGCCGCGCTCGTCGGCGTGCCCCTGCACCTGCACGAGGGCGATCTGGGGGTTGCCTCGCAGCGTCGCCGCCACGGCCTCGACGATGGGCATGCTCTCGGGGCGAATCTGCGCGCTGTCGGTCTCGAAGTTGATCGCCTGGAGGATGCGGATGTTGTTCTCCTCGAGCACGGCGATGCCCTGGTCGGGGCAGCCGTCGTCGTCCTCGGTGCCGTTGTACGTCTCGGGCTCGTTCGGGCAGCGGTCGCGCACGTCGGGGATGCGGTCGTGGTCGTTGTCGGGGTCGGGGCAGCCGTTCTCGTCTTCGAAGCCGTCGCGGTCCTCGGGGTCGTTCGGGCAGAGGTCCTCGCGGTCGAGGATGCCGTCGCTGTCGTTGTCGGGGTCGGGGCAGCCGTCCTGGTCCTGGAACTCGTCGCGGTCCTCGGGCTGGTCGGGGCACTGGTCGACCGCGTCGAGGATGCCGTCGCCGTCACGGTCGTTGTTGTCCCGGTCGGGGCAGCCGTCCTCGTCCTGCTCGCCGTCGCGGTCCTCGGGCGTGAGCGGGCACTGGTCGTCGACGTCGGGGATGCCGTCCTGATCGTTGTCGGGGTCGGGGCAGCCGTCCTGGTCGTCGAAGTGGTCGAAGTCCTCGGGCTGGTCGGGGCAGCGGTCTTCGTCGTCGCGGTAGCCGTCGCCGTCGCGGTCGCCGATGGAGGGCTCGAAGATGAAGCCCACGAACGCGCGGAGGTTGGCGCCCGCGTCGGCGTCGAGGATGCGCCGCCCCGCGCCGATCATCAGGTACGAGTTCTGGACGACGAAGATCTTCAAGCCGCCGATGGCCTCGAGGGGCGTCGACTGGGGCGCGAAGAAGTTGTTGGTGTACGTGCCGCCGTAGACCTCGGCCACGAGGTCGAGCGCGCTCGCCACGCGCACGCTCGCGCCGAGGCCGAGGGTGAGCGGGCTCGCCCACGTGGTGCTGGCGATGGTGCCCGCGGTGCCGAGGCCCATGCGGTAGCCGACGTTGAGGTCGAGGCGAAAGCGCCAGTGCGGCCGCCACTCGGCGGCGATGGAGGGCCAGAGCATCACGCCGGGGTCGCCCGCGAAGTTCGACGGCCCGCTCTGCAACGGAATGCCCGCCTGGAGCACGGCGGCGAGGCCGAAGTGCGTGCGCTCGGAGCGCAGGAACCTGAACTTGAGGTGCACCGCGGCGGTGCCGAAGCCCTGGTAGCTGAGCCCGTTGGCGGCGGGCATGTACGAGCCGACGGGCCCGATGGCGCCGTCGCCCATGGAGCCGGGGCCCGACACGAGGTGCACCGGGAGCTGGAGCCCGACGACCATGAAGTTGGCGATGCCCACGTTCGCGTGGAACACCGCCGAGAACATGTCGGCGACGATGGGCTGATCGGCCGGGTTCTGCATCATCGAGCCGGCGGCGGGCAGCAGCGACGCGCGGCGCGCGAGGCCGCGGCCCCAGTCGACGACGAGGCCGAAGGAGGTCGAGCCCGCGCCGAGGATGTCGGTTCCGTTGACCGTGAACTGCCCCTTCGAGTCGACCGCGTGACGGAAGAGGTGCAGGTCGAAGCCCGCGTCGTTGGGGAGCGCGTCCTGCGCGTGCGCTTCAGGAGCGCAGAGCGTCGCGACGGTGAAGGCCGCCACCCCGGCGAGCCGTGCAATTCTCGGTTCCATCGCGGCGCACGCTATCAGGAACGCTCCGCGAGGGTCAATTTGCGAAGCGCCGCGCGGAGCACGCGCGGGAGGTGGCGACGGTGTTGGTGTTCATGGAGCGCCACGCGGGGATCGATGCGCGGCGCGAGGGGTGACGCGCCGGGGCCGTGCGCTCACGCGACGGCCCCACGCGCGGCGGCCGTCGCTACTTCTGCGCGGCGGCGGGCTGAGCGGCCGTGGCGGCCTTCTTCTCGCGGAGGCGCGCCTCCTTGGCGGTGCGGCGGCGCTTCTCACGACGGCGGGTGCGGGGGTCTTGCGGGGTTCCCATAGGTGGCGCGGAGGCGTATCGCAACGGGCGGGCGATGTACAGTGCCTTGCGCGCGAAAATCGTCGTCACTCGACGGGGCACCCCTGCCCTCGCATCACGTCGACGAGCCGCTGCCTCACGTCGCGCGCGACCTCGGGCGGGATCGCGTGGGGTACGCCCGGGTACTCGCGCAGCTCGGCGCGAAAGCCCGCCGCGCGGAAGGCCTCGTTCGTCGCGCGGTCGTCGGCGAGCGGCACGCGCGCGTCGGCGGCGCCGTGAAACGCGTACACGCCCGGCAGCAGGCCCCCCACCGCGCGCTGCGCGGGCCAGAGGTCGCGCGGCAGGAGCCCTCCGATCGGGAGCGCCGCGATCACGCCCGCGCCGGGCCGCGCGACGACCGCGTACGAGAGCATCGCCCCTTGCGAGAAGCCCATCACGACGGGCAGGCCGCACGTGGGGTGCATCGCGATGAGCCGCGCGAGGTCGGGCGTCACGGCGTCGGCGGCGCGACGAATGCCCGCGGACCACTGTGCGTGAGGCGTGCCCACGCGGCTCGCGAACCACGCGTAGCCGTCGCCCCAGCGGTCGAGGCCCGCGGGCGCGGCGACGCGCAGGCGCAGGCCCATCTCGGTGACGAGCCCGACGAAGCCCTCGGGCGAGTCGCCGAGGCCGTGCAGCGCCACGACGAGCGGGAGGCGGTCGCGCTCACCCGCGCCCCCCGAGACGCGCACCACGTAGCGGAGCGCGAGGGACTCGGGCGCGGGCGCGACGACCTGCGCGGGGGGGTTGGCGTCGACGATGCGCGCGGGCGCGGGCGCGGGGCTCGGTGACGTGGCAGGGGCGGGGATGACGACGGCGCCACCGCAGAACACGCCGCGAGCAGGGCGGCGGCGAGGAGGGACGTGCGGGCGACGCTCACGACGCGACTCGTCGCACGAAACGTGTCGCGGGGGAATGCGGTCGGGGCCCCCACCCCGGCTCGCACGGGGCGTCTCCCGCATACCAGGCGGGCGTGTCGCTACCTACACCTTGGGGGCGACGAGACGAAGCGACAACCCGCGAGGTCGTGAGCGGAGGATGCCGGAGTCGAACCGGCTGCCCCGTGGGATGGGGCCGCGCCTTAGCAGGACGTGTGACACACCACGATGTCGTACCCTCCAGAAGAACATCGGTAGAAGGGGAGGGAGTCGAACCCTCAAAGGACGCGTGAGCGTCCGCCGTCTTCGAATCCGGCCGCCGTCGCCGCCTCGGCGCAGCCCTGATTCTACCGTGGCAGGTGCGCCAGGAGTCGAACCTGGCTCATCGGTTTTGGAGACCGACCGCGTCGCCGGACGTTGTCTGCACGCACCTGTAGAGACTTCGATGGCGGAAGGAGAGGGAGTCGGACCCTCAAGGCTCATCGCTCGGCGGTTTTCGGGACCGCTGCCGTCGCCCTTCGGCTTGCCCTTCCACAAGGTCGCGTGATGGGGGCCGCCACCTCCCCCCGCGGGAGATGGGTTTCGGTCTCTCGCGGGGGGAGGTGGTGGTGCTGCCGCCCTCAGCGCTCACGCCACGCTGAGGTAGTCGCGCCAGCTCGCATGCGTCGCCTCGCTGGGCGCCACGGCGGGCATGGAGGCTGGTCGCGCGGGGAGCCGGGGGAGCGCCATGCGCGCCTGCTCGGGCGTGCGGTCGGCCTTGCGGGCGTTGCACGGGACGCAGCAGGTCACGATGTTGCTCCACTCGGTGCGGCCGCCGTGGGCGCGCGGCACGACGTGGTCGAGGGTGAGCTCGGGCACGCCGGGCTGCGCGCCACAGTACTGGCACGCGAAGTTGTCACGCCGGTAGACGTTGGCCCGCGAGAACTTCACGCGGCGCTCCTGCCGGGCGTAGCGGCGCAGACGCACGACCGACGGCATGGGCAGCGACGCGCTCACGCCGCGGATCTCGTGCTCGTAGGCCTCGACGACGTCGACCTTGCCGAGGAAGACGAGCGTCACGGCGCGCTGCCAGGGGATGATCTTCATGGGCTCGTAGCTGGCGTTGAGAAGCAGGGTCATGGCCATGGGTCCACCTCACGCGTCGGGGTTGTCGAAGAGGTCGATCGCGAGCACGAGACAGATCTCCGACGCCTCGGGCGCCAGGGGCCATGCGGTGCGCTGCGCCGGATTCGAACCGGCGGTCTCCAGGGTGCTGCCCGCGTGGGCGGGGCTCGCAGCGCGAATCTCGAACACGCCCGAAATCCGTCTCCGTCTGTGCTTCTTCTCCATCGTGGTCGTCTCCGTTGGGGGTTGTGGGTCGGGGGCGCGCGTGGCACCCCCGTCGCGGCGGTCACCTGTGGCGCTCGGATCTTCATGGGGTGCACGTGGAGGGATTCGAACCCTCACTGAACGGTCTCTCGAGCCGCTGCCGCTGCCGGTTGGGCTACACGTGCGTTGCGGAGGCAGGAGTCGCACCTGCAATGAGAGGCTTATGAGGCCCCTCTGTCTCTCAGACCTCCGCGGCTCCCACCCCCGGAATCGAACCGGGCATCTCGCGCTCGGAACGCGACGGTTTCACCAACAGCCTCGGTGGGAACGAACCTGACGGACGGTGCACGCGGAGGGATTCGAACCCTCACTGAACGGCTTCTGAGACCGCTGCCACTGCCATGTTGGGCTACGCGTGCGTGAGAACGGGTCGCGGCGGCAGGGGTCGCACCTGCTGAGGCTGGCTTATGAAACCTGCCTGTCTCTGAGACCGCCGCGATGAGAGGCACCCGCCCCCGGAGTCGAACCGGGCACATTCGCGTTAGGACCGCGACGGTCTTCCGACAGCCTCGGCGGGTGTGGTCCCGTACGGTCAGCATGGCGGGCTTCGCTCCCGCGCCCTCCTGGTCCCAAGCCAGGCGCTCTGCTCGCTGAGCTACATGCTGATGGTGGATGGGGAGGGACTTGCACCCCCACAGCCCTTTCGGGCCCCGCGTTTACAGCGCAGTTGGCTCTCTCATGCAACGCCCATCCGTGACGAACTCTGGCACCCGCCCCAGGAATCGAACCCGGTCTTTCGTGGTAGAAGCACGACGGCGTATCCGGCAGCCCCGGCGGGTGTTGGAGACGCTGGTGGGTACTGCCCCCGCGCGCACGGCTTTGCAGGCCACGCGTCGCACTCGCGAACAGCGTCATTCGGTCGGTGGGCAAGGCAGGACTTGCACCTGCGGCAACCCGGTTATCAGCCAGGGTGCTCTGCTCCTGAGCTACATGCCCGATGTGAGTGGAACCGGAGGGAGTCGAACCCTCATCCGCGAGTAGCGAGCTCGCTGTCTTCCCTTTGGACGACGGCCCCGAGCGATGCAGTGGAACCAGAGGGATTCGAACCCTCATCACCGGTGTGCAAGACCGGGATCCTCCCGTTGAACGATGGCCCCGTGAGAGATGTGATGGTGGGCCTCCCTGGAGTCGAACCAGGACCTACCGGGCTTCAACCGGTCGCGCAGACCACTACGCCAGAGACCCATTCATGCTCACCGGCGCATGGCACGTCGCGCCGGTGAGCGACCTCGCAGGTTGTCAGAGATCCGCCGCGGGGCGCGCGTGTCCGCACGTCCCCACGCAAACCGTGGGTTGCCAGCCGTGGATTCGAACCACGATCTCCCGGGTCAAAGCCGGGGGTCCTGCCCTTGAACGAGCTAGCACCGGTGGGCCCGGAGGGACTCGAACCCTCACGTCCGCGCTTAAAAGGCGCGCCTTCTGCCTCTCGAAGATCCGAGCCCTTCGCCCCGACCCGCGGAGCCCCGGGGGCCCCTACCGTAACTATAACCTTTGTACGCCCAACTTCAACATTTGTTTTGCTCGTTTGTTCATTTTGTTTCGAGCAGTGTTCTTCGTTTGAAAGACGCACCTCTCCCGTGTCGCGTCGGGTGCGTTCCCGCGCGATCTCCCCCTCGGTGCTGTTCGCGCCCGGAGCCGATGGGCCCGCGAGGGTCTCCCCGCGGTCCCCCCGCGGGTGGCGCCCTCGTCGCGATGCGGTCCGTGGAACAGGTCGGCGGCCCAAATGAAGAAGGCCGACTCTGCCTGGTGGCGGAGCCGGCCTCTCTAGAGACCTTCAGACCTTTTCCGGTTGCTACTCCGGTAGGGTCCTGCTCCTGCCACGATGTCCACTACGCCGAATCAGCGCCGACTGCTCCGAACACGGGGTGCCGCGATACATCTCCACGGCCGTCGCGAGCGACGGCTGCGCACCTTTGAACGCTCTCGGTTCGAACCCTTGCGCTCCCTGCCACAGTCGACCGACCGCGGTGGCGGTCGCATCGAAGCTCTCCGCGGCGCGAAGCAGCGCGAGGCCCGCGAAGGGCGTCGTCGCCGCGAGGCGCGTGGAGAGAGCAGGGTTGGCGCAGGGGAACAACATGGTGCGATCTCAGGTGGTGGGGGTGAAGCGGTGCCTCTGACGTTGCGAACCAGTCGTTGGTTTCAGAAGCCCCGAAGTTTCTCTCGCAGGGGATGAGCCTCCGAGGACTTCGCTGACCTCGTGGGCACTCTAGAGGGCCCCCCGAAGTCTGTCAAGGTTGTTTTTGATTTTTCTAACGGAATTCTTTTTGCGCTGGGCTTCCAGCGAGAATCCGTCGCGAGGACGATCAGTGGGCGTTGTTGGCGGCGGGGCTCTGCTGCGCGGCGGGCGGCTGCGCGGCGGGGCTCTGCTGCGCGGCGGGCGCGCTGAGGTTGGGGGGCCCCACCTCGGCGGGCACGTACTGACGCCCGCGGGGGCAGCCGGCGACCTGACGCGTGCGCCCGATCACCGCGAGGCGCGTGATGAGGAACTGCACGCGGCGGTTGCGCGCCCACGCGACCTCGTTGCTGCGCGGGTCGACGGGGCAGTACTCGCCGTAGCCCGCGGGCACGAGGCGGTCGCGCGCGACGCCGCGCTGCACGAGCGCCTGCACCACCGAGTTGGCGCGGTCGCGCGAGAGCTGCAGGTTGTGGTCGTCGGGCGCGCGCTCGTCGGTGTGGCCCTCGACCTCCATCTGCTCGATGTCGGGGCGGTTCGCGAGGAGCTGCGCGAGCTCGCCGAGGATCTCGCGGTTGGTGTTGTTGTCGACGATCTGCGCGCTGTCGGTCTCGAAGAGGATCGGGTCGTTGAGCTCGACCACCGTGCCGAACACGCGCAGGCGGCCCGTGTCGGGGCAGCCGTCCTGGTCGTCGAGGCCGTTGAACACCTCGGGCTCGTTGCGGCAGTCCTGCCCCGTCGCGCTGTGGTCGTTCTCGTCGAGGATGCCGTCGCGGTCGTTGTCGGGGTCGGGGCAGCCGTTGTCGTCCTCGAAGCCGTCGCGGTCCTCGGGCTCGTTCGGGCAGAG
This sequence comes from Polyangiales bacterium, assembly GCA_039809605.1. GTDB lineage: Bacteria > Myxococcota_A > Polyangia > Polyangiales > CAISKJ01. The sequence goes on from JBDHVF010000048.1 coordinate 12,429, forward strand.
GTCGTCGGTGTCGAGGATCTGGTCCTGGTCGTTGTCGGGGTCGGGGCAGCCGTCCTCGTCCTGGAAGCTGTCGCGGTCCTCGGGGTCGTCGGGGCAGCGGTCGACGTTGTCAGCGATCTGGTCGCCGTCGCGGTCCTGCACCTCGCTGTCGGGGCAGCCGTCGTTGTCCTGCTGGCCGTTGCGGTCCTCGGGCACGAGCGGGCACTGGTCGTCGGCGTCGAGGATGCCGTCGCGGTCGTTGTCGGGCTCGGGGCAGCCCTCCTCGTCCTCGAAGTTGTCGAAGTCCTCGGGCTCGGTCGGGCAGCGGTCGACGTCGTCGCGGTACCCGTCGCCGTCGGTGTCGCCCACCGTGGGCTCGAAGATGAAGCCCACGAACCCGCGGAAGCTCGACGACGCCAGCGCGGGCGTCACCCCGGTGCCCCCGCCGAGGAAGAGGTACGAGTTGCGGTCGACGAAGATCTTCGCGCCCGCGACGGCCTCCATGGGCGTGGTCGCCAGCGCGTTGCCGAAGCCGTTGACGTACTGCGCGCCGTAGAACTCGGCCATCAGGTCGACGACGTTGCCGAGGCGCAGCGAGGCGCCCACGCCGAAGGTGAGCGACGGGCCGTACGAGATGTCCGACGTGCCCTGCCCCGCCGCGGGCGTGAGCGTCGCGTGGTCGCCGAAGGGCATGCGGAAGCCCAGGTTGCCCGCGACGCGGAACCTCCGCGTGAAGCGCCGCTCGATCGCCACCGAGGGCCACACCCACGGGCCCGACTCGCCCGCGAAGCTCCGGTTGCCGCTGCCGAAGCTCGGTCCGCCCATCACCGGCACGCCCACCTGCAGGAGCACCGCGAGGCCCACGGGCCAGTACTCCCCGCGCAGCCACCGCAGCTTCGCGTGCAGGACGATGTCGCCGAGGCCCTGGTAGTTGAGCCCCTGCGCCGACGGCGCGTACTGCCCGAGGTTCGGCAGCGGGCCCGTGGTCATCGTCATCCCGGTGCCCGGGTCGGTGGTGGTCGTCGTGCCCGGCCCGTTCACCAGGTGGAAGGGCACCTGCGCGCCGAGCACCAGCACGTCGCCGATGCCCACGTTCGCGTGAAAGGTGCCCGAGATGAGCGAGTCGACGAGGGCCGAGCCGCCGGGGCCGATGCGCGCGAGGTTGGTCCCCACGTCGAGGATGAGCCCGAACGAGAAGGCCCCGCGCCCGAGGATGTCGGTGCCGTTGATCGTGATGAGCCCCTTCGAATCGACCGCGGGGCGAAAGAGCCTGAGGTCGAACGAGCCCTGCTGCAGGGGCAGGTCCTGCGCGTCGGCGCTCGACGTGGCGCACGCGAGCGCGCCGAGGAGACTCGCGCCCGCCAGCAGGGCGCGTGGTGACAACGAACCAGAAAGCCGGGCCTTCATCGGCGCGGACGGTATGTTGCAACCGTAGCGCCCGTCAATCACTCCGCGCGCGCCGCGCGGCGCCCTCAAAGCGCCGCGTCGAGGTCGCGCTCGGCGCCCGTCTCCGCGGCGTCTCCGTCGTCGCCCGCGTCGGTGAGGGCCGCCGCGTCGGGCGCGTCGGGCGCCGTGTCGACCGAGGCGCGGTCGCGCGCGACGTCCACCGCGCTGTCGGGCTTGGGGCCCTCGGGCACGATGATCCGCACGATGCGCTCGCCGAGCACCACGCCGTCGCCCGTGAGCGCGACGCGCACGAAGAACACCTGCGGCATCTCGAGGCTCGCCACGCGCGTGTTGCGGACGTGCGCGCGGAACGTCAGCCGCGTGCGCGTCGACACGTCGGTGAACGTGTCGGCCACGCCGTCGAGCGCGCCCGCGGGGAGGCGGTCTTCGCGGTGCGGCTCGGCGACGCCGGCGGGCACGACGGCCGACGCGGCCTCGACGCTCGTGACGAAGCCCCGCGGGTCGTTCTCGACGGCGCCCGACACGGTGCTGAACGCGAGGCTGTCGAGGAAGCGCGTGATGGCGTCGAGCACGGAGAACGTCAGCCCCGAGCCGTCGGCGCCGATGTCGAACACCAGCGGGCACTGCCCCCCGACGGGCGAGCGCGTCATGCCGCCGAGGCCCGTGACGCAGCGGCCTCCCTCGGGGGGCACCACCGCGCCCGTCGCGCGCGCGAGCGCCTCGAGCTGCGGGCGCGCGGGCTCGCCCGACGCGATGCCGATCATGCGCGCCCCGACCGCGCGCATCGCGGCGGCGGCCTGGTCGAGCGTGTGCGTGCCCGGCACCGAGGCGCCGTAGTCGACCGGGTCGTGCGAGGGCGCGTCGGTGACCTGCACCACGACCCTCGCCGCGCCCGCGCGAAAGCCCACGCCGCCGAGCGCGCCCGAGCCCGCCACGTCGGGGCGCGGCGCGAAGCGGTCGATGGCGCCGCCGGGGGGCCCCGCGAGCCCGGCGCCCGTGGCGATCTGGTAGAGGGCCTCGATCGACGCCTCGGGCACGTCGCCGCCGTTCTGCAGCGAGAGCCCGTACACCGCGACCGCGACGCGCCCGAAGTCGGTGGTGACGGGCGTGAGCAGGTCGTACGGCCGGTCGCCCGCGACGCCGAAGGGCCGCACGGGGAAGTCCCCGAAGCGCGACACGCCGATCGCCAGGTCGGGCACGCGCGCGCGCAGCCGCGGGATGAGCGTGTCTTGAAGGTTCGCCTTGAGCGCCTGGATCTCGCCCCCGAAGCTGCCCGTCGTGTCGATCGAGAAGTGCACGTCGAGGCGCCCCGCGCGCGGCTCGACGTCGAGCGTGAAGACCTGCTCGGGGTCGCCCTGCGCGAGCACGTACGTCACGTCGAAGCGGGGGTAGGGGTTCAGCCCGCGGGGCGGCAGCGACCCGTCGTCGTCCGCGTCGCCGCCGATGGGCGGGAGGTCGATGGGCGGCACGTCGTCGATGGGCTGCCCCATGATCGCCGGCGGTCGGTCGACCGCGCACCCGAACAGCAGGGCGACGCACGCGATCAGGGAGCCTCCCGCGAGGCGGAACGTGGGACTCCGGCGCGTCACGTCGAGCGAGGAGCGTATCACCGAACGCCCCGCCGCAGTAGCGCCGGGCGTCTTTGCTAGCGGCGCCAGCCCCCGCGGCCCGCCTGGCCCGAGAGGTACCCGCGCTGGCGCGAGATGAGCCCGCGGTAGGTGAGCTCGCGCTCGTTCGCGAGGAGCGCGTAGAGCACCTTGCCCGTGGCCTCGGCGTCGTCGGTGGCGCGGTGCGCGTTGGTGAGGTCGACGCCGACGCGCGCGGCCACCTCGACGAGCTTGAAGCCCTTGGCGCCCGGCTGGAGCGCGCGCGCCCACACGAGGGGGTCGATCCAGTCGGTGCCCACGCGCAGCGCGGGGGGCGACGCGCGCCCCTTGCTCGGCGCGATGCCCGCGCGGCGCATCTCGGCGTAGATGAACGACCGGTCGAAGCCCGCGTTGTAGGCCACGGGGATGCGCCCGCGCAGGAGGTCCGCGACCTTCGCGGCGACCTGTTCGAATCGCGGCTGCCCCTTGACCTTCTCGTCGGAGATGCCGTGCACCGCGGCGGCCTCCGCGGGGATCGGGATGCCCGGGTTCACCAGCGTGCCGAAGCGGTCGATCACCTCGCCGCCCTTGAAGGTCACGATGGCGATCTCGACGATGCGGTCGCCGCGCGACGGGTCCTTGCCCGTGGTCTCGGTGTCGATCAGCGCGAGCGGCAGCGTGTGCCACGGGACGTCGACCTCGAGGTCGTCGGCAAGCCCCAGCTGCGCGGGCGGCGCGCGCAGGAGGAACTCCGTGATCCCCGGGTAGGGAAGCCCTGTTGGAAAGCACCCGCAGACCTCGTGTCGTCCCATCGTGCGCGCATCCGAGCACGTCCCCGCCGGGGGCGCCACCTCTCGACCGGGCGCGAGGCGACAGAAGCCCCGGCGCGCACTCTCCGCTGGCCTGCGCAGGCCGTTCCTTTCTAGACTCGCGCGCATGTCGCCGCCCCTGCGCTCCGCGCTCTCGTCGTGTGTGTTCGCGCTCCTCGCGTGCAGCTCGGCCCGCCTGCCGCCGCCGCCGCCCGAGCCCCCCAACGAGATCACCCTCGACCCCGAGCGCATCCGCCGCGGCGCGGCGCCCGTGACCGTCGCGGCCGACACCGAGCGCGACGAGGGTCGCATCCGCGTCGCGGTGCTCCAACGCAGGAGCGACCTGCAGGAGTGCTTCGAACGCATCCTGCCCGCCAACCCCGACGCCGCGGGGCGCGTCGACCTGACCTTCGTGGTCGAGACCACGGGCATGATCCACGACGCCGTGGGCGAGGCCACGGCGCCCGCGCTGCGCCCCACCAAGGAGTGCGCGCTCGCCATCGTGCGCGCGCTGCGCATCGAGGGCGTGCAGCACGCGTCGGTCGTGCACTTCCCCATCGAGTACGAGAACCCGCTGCTCGAGATCAACCTCGGCGAGATGGTGCTGCACCCGCGCATGCGCATCGAACCGCCGACGAGCGCCGCGGTGGCCGTGCAGGCCGGCACCGGCGAACTCTCGGGCGCCGAGGTGCAGGCCCTCCTCGACGCGCAGGCGCAGCCGCTGCTCGCCTGCTACGCCCCGCTGCTGCGCGCGCCCGTGCGCCGCGGGCAGCAGCGCCCGCAGGGCACCGCGCGCTTCGAACTCACCGTCGCGCCCGACGGCTCCATCGCCGACATCGACCGCGTCGAGACCACCGACCCGGTGCCCCAGGCCGCCGACTGCATCCAGGGCGTGCTCCAGGGCATGCGCTTCCGCTCGACGGGCCGTCGCACCGTGGTGCGCCTGCGCTTCGCGATGCGCCCGCAAGAGGCTCCCTCGCAGTAATCCATTGGTTTTTCGTGCCGATGGCGTTACACCCGCGGGCTCGCGCGCCCGCTGCTCGTGGCGAGCGCCGCTGCCCTTCGAGGAGGACGATGATGAGAACGCGGTTCTGGACGACTGTGTCGGCGGGAGCCCTGGGGATGGTCTGCCTCGCCGCGCCCGCGGCGGCGCAGACCCGGCGCATCAACATCGGCTCGACGCCGCCCGGCGCCACGGTGAGGCTCGACACGCAGACCTCGCCGCCCATCGGCACCACGCCGATCCGCAACCGCGCCGTGCGCGCGGGCGCCCACACGCTGTTCTTCGAGCTCCAGGGCTACGTGCCGGGGCGCCTCGACATCAACGTCGCGCGCAACGGCGAGACCTTCACGGGCTCGCTCCAGCAGGCCGGGAGCATCAACATCACCGCCGACGTGAGCGGCGCCGCCGTCACCATCGACGGCCAGGAGCGCGGCGCCGCCCCCGTGCGCGTCGACGGCCTCGCGCCGGGCCAGCACGTGGTGGAGCTCCGCGCGCCGGGCCTGCCGCCCTTCAACCAGACCGTGACGGTGCAGGGGGGCGGCGTCGCCGCGGTGACGGCCGCGCTGCGCCCCGCGACGGGCACCGTGCGCGTGATCGTGACCAACCCCGCGGGGCCCGTGCCCTCGAACCTGGAGGTGATGCTCGACGGCGCGTCCCTCACGGGCTCGCCGCCCTCGAGCGACCAGGTGACCGTCGGCAACCACGTGCTGCAGGTGAGCGCCGAGGGCTTTCGCCCGGTGATGCAGCAGGTGAACGTGACCGCGGGGCAGGTGCAGGCCGTCGCCGTCGCGCTCGAGGCCGTGGTCAACGGAGGGACCGTGCGCGTCGTCACGTCGACGCCCAACGCGCAGGTCTTCCTCGACGGCGAGCGCGTGCAGGGCACGCCCGCCACGGCGCAGAGCGTCCCCGCGGGCACGCACACGATCCGCGTGACGGCGCCCGGCCGCACCACGGTCACGCGCGAGGTCACGGTCACCGCGGGCCAGGTCACCGCGCTCGACCTCGGCGAGCTCGCCGAGGCGTCGCAGAACGGGCGCATCTCGGTGCGCTCGTCGGCGCCCGAGGCCGAGGTGCTGCTCGACGGCGCCCTCGTGGGCCGCGCCCCCTACGAGCGCGCCGACGCGCCGCCCGGCGAGCACATCGTCGTCGTGCGCGCGCCGGGCTTCGAAGAGGTGCGCCGCACGTGCACCGTCAGCGCCACGGTGGCGTGCGAGGTCGTCGCCGACCTGCAGCGCGCGCGGCCCACGGGCGTGGTGCACGTCGAGGCCGTCGACGCGATGGGGCGCCCGGTGCCCAACGCCATCGTGCGCATCGGCGACGAGACCGAGGCCCGCCCCATCGGTGACATCTCGGTGCCGACGGGCGGCGTGCGCGTGACGGTCAGCGCCGACAACTACGAGCCCGCCACGCAGTCGGTCAACGTGGTGCAGGGCGGCACCGCGCAGGTGCGCGTGCAGATGCGCCGCACGGGCATGACGGGCGCCGACGTGGCCCGCCGCCGCAGCGCGATCAGCACCTTCGGCGCGGCCCCGCTCGTGCGCGGCGACGGCGCCTTCGACCTCATCGGGGGCTTCGGGGGCTTCCCGCTGGCGTTCCGCGCGACGCTCGGGTTCATGCCGCACGGGCTCTTCGCGGTCGACGGCGGCCTCACGATCCGCACGAGCTTCACGTGGTACGAGTTCGAGCTGCGCAGCCGCGTGGGCCTGCGCCTCGCCGACGACGTGTTCGCCGTAGGCGGCGAGGTGCGCTTCTACGGCGCGCTCGGCACCGAGAACCGCAACGGCGTGGGCGCGACCTTTCAGCTCAACCTCTCGGCCCACTTCTCGCTCTCGGGCGACGAGGTCGTGGCCGGCGAGACCCCGCAGGACCGCGCCAACCGCCTCGGCAGCTTCGCCATCACGCTCAGCCCCGGCGTCGAGATCAACAGCGACGGCTACCAGAACGCCACCCCGCCGACGCTCACCGTCGACAGCGGCGGCGGAGGCGTCGCGTACTCGCTCTGCGAGAACCGCCCCTCGCCGGGCACGGGCGACTGCACCCTCGGGGCCACGGTGCGCGGCTACCTCGCGGGCACCGTCGAGATCGGCCTCGGGCGCCACCTCAACGCCTTCGCGGGGCTCCAGTACTACTTCGCGCGCCCCGACACCGCGAACCTCGGACCCATGTCGTCGGGCTCGAACACCGCGCGCCGCCCCGTGCTCACGAGCTTCTGGGACGTGGCCTCGCAGGCCAACATCTACGGCGGCGTCACGTACAAGTTCTGATCACCGCGCGAGGCACTCGAGCGGCAGCGCCGTGACCGCGGGCCGCGCCGCGGCGCCGTCGCCGAGCGTCACCTCGGCCGCCAGCCACACGCCGTCATCACATGCCACGAGCGCGGGCCCGTCGATGGGGCCGAACCCCTCGGGCGCGTCGAGCGCGAGCGGGGTGACGGCGCCGCGCGCCACGTCGACCCGCGCCGCGCGCTGCGCCGGCCGCTGCGCCTGCGCCTCGTCGGGCGCGAGGTAGAGCGCGGTGACCTCGCCGCCGCGCGACGCGATCGAGGCCGCGCGGCCGCGCGGCGCGATGTCGACGCGCGCGAGCGCCTCGCCGGGCGCGCCCGCGACGAGCAGGTAGAGCGCGCCGGGGCGCACGCACATCCCCTCGCCCACGGTCATGCACGCGCCCGCGTCGTCGCCGCCGAGCGCGAACTCGCCCACGAGGAAGGCCGAGCGCCCCGCCACCTCGACGCCCCGCTGCGCCACGAGCGCGTAGCGCGACCCGAGGCGGTGGCGCGCGCGGGCGTGCGCGTCGATCCACGTCGCCTCGAGCGAAGGTCCGGCGCGGCGGGATTGCCAACAGGGCTCCGATGATTCCTTCGGCACCCG
>JBDHVF010000049.1:0-20075 GCA_039809605.1 Polyangiales bacterium
GGAGCCCGCTGCCAACACGCCTGCGCCCACCGAACCCGCCGCGGCTCCCGCGCCTGCCGCGGCGCCGACGGGGCAGACGCCCGCGCCGCTCCTCGCGGCGGCGCGTGGCTTCCGCGGCCCGATGACGGGGCGCGTGGCGGCCTACAACGCGTACTTCGACGCCGCGCCGCAGGACGACCGCACCATGACCACCTTCGCGATGAGCCTCGCCGAGAGCGGCCGCAACGCCGACGCCGAGTCCATCGCCGCCCGCGCCGTCGCGGCCAACCCGCGCAACGCGCAGGCGTGGTTCATCCTCGCGTTCACGCGCGGTCAGCTCCACAACGCGGCCGGGTCTCGCGAGGCCAAGGCGCGCTGCATCGAGCTCGGGGGCCAGTGGGCCACCGAGTGCCGCGGGATCTGACAGCCGACACGCTTGACCCGAGCCCTCGCGAGGCGCTCCCATCCCGCGCCCATGGAACGCTGGGAGCGCACGGTCGACGGACGCACGGAGTACTGGGAGCTCGAGCGCGAGGCTGAGGCGCTCACCGAGCGCGAGGGCGTCGCGGGCGCCGGGCCCGCGGTGCGCGAGACCCTCTGCGATACCACCGCGATGGCCGAGAGCGTCGCCGCGAGGATGGCCGCGCGCCGCGAGAGAGCGGGATTCACGCGGGTGAGCGGCGCTCCCGAGAGCGCGCCGCGGGCCGACGTGCAGGCCCCGCGGCCGACGTACGCGGGCCTCACCGAGGAGCGGCTCGACGCGCTCGCCAACGCCGTGCAGAAGGCCGTCGCGGGCGACGCCCACAAGCTCGCCATGGCGATCCACAAGGTCGTCGGAGCCTGGGAGCGTCGCGTGCCCGCGGCGTGGTTCCTCGTCGAGCACGGGCTCGTGCCCGCCGAGCGCATGCCGGGGCTCTGGGACCTGCTGGCCGAGCAGCCCGCGCTCGTCGCGCCCGAGGCGCTCTTCGCGCTCCTCACGCGCCTGCCCACGGGCGACGCCTTCGCGAAGCTCTACAAATACGGCCCGCCGCCGTGGTTCACCGAGGGCTTCGACCGCGGCCTCGACGAGCTCCTCTTCGCGGCGTACCAGCTCCGTCGCGACCTCTTCGACGCCCGCGAGGCCGAGCTCCCCGCGCCCGTGCGCGTCGCGCTCGACCTCGTGCGCGGGCGCTCGGGCGCGCCCGTCGCCGCCGAGCGCGCGCAGGTCGTGCTGCGCCAGATCGCGAAGGCCCAGTGCGAGCACGGCCTCGCCTCGAACTGGGAGATGGCCCGCGTCGAGGGGGGCGCCGTCGCCCGCCCGCGCCTCGCCGACCGTCACGCGGTGCGCGCGGTGGCGCTGCGCTTCGGCTCGCTCGACGCGTGGCGCGAGGCCATGGCCGGCGCGGCGGTGCGGGCGCCCGAGCTCTCGGTGTTCAACCAGTACGACGGCCTCGCGGCGTGCCCGCTCGCCGACCTCGCGTCGAAGCTCGCCGGGGCGTTCTCGTTCAGCACCGACGAGGAGCTCGCGCTCATCCTCGCGCTGCTCGGCGAGCGCGCCGACCCCCCCGAGGCGCTCGTCGACGCGGCCTCGCGCGTCGAGGGCGTGGGCCACCACCGCGCGCGGGTGCGCGACATGCTCGCCGTGCTCGCCGCGGGGCGCTTCGGCGACGCGGGCCGCGCGGTGCCCGAGGCGGTCGACGCGCTGCTCGACCTGTCGTTCTTCTCGGGCGTCTACCGCGCGAGCGTCGAGCCCTATGTGAAGGGCATGGCGGCGCTGCCGAGGGCGCGCGCGCTCGCGTTCGCCGAGCGGAGCCTCGCCACCGACCACGGCTACCCGCAGGGGCTCGCGCCGCTGCTCGCGCACCCCGACGACGCGCTGCTCGCGCGCATCTTCGACAAGGACGTCTCGCACGGCTACCTCGACCCGCGCGTGGTCGGGCGCTTCGGCGCCGCGGCGCTCGCCCACCTCGCGCGCGTCTGGGAGGCGACCCCGCGCGACCGCCGCCGCGCGCGGCAGGCGCAGGTGCTCGAGGCGCTCGCGACGGCGGCCGACCGGGGCGAGACGGTCGACCCCTCGTGGGCGCGGTACATCGACTTCGAACCGCCCGACGCGCAGAGCGCGCACGTCGACCCGTCGTACGAGGCGCTGCGGGCCCGCGCGCGCAAGGCGCTGCGCGCGGGCTGAGCGCGCGTCACCAGTTGCCGACGGGCACGCCGTCGCGCTTCCACTCCACCCTGGGCGGCAGCGCCTTCATCCCGAGCAGCGGCAGGAGCGACTCGACGGGGCCCTCGATCACCGCCCACGCCCATCCCTCGTCGACCTTCCACGCGGCCGCGGCGACCTCCCACCAGCCGTCGTCGTAGTCGTCGCCGTCGGGGGGCGTCACGGTCATCGCGGCGACGAAGTACCTGCCCTCGTCGAGCGCGTACGAGACGTCGGCGTGGGTGCCGCGGCCCTTGCGGCAGAGGGCCGGCAGGTCCGACACGGCCTCGACGAAGTAGCGCACCTCGTCGAACGGGGGCTCGGCGTCGCCGAGGTACACCGCCGGCCAGGGCACGGCCTTGCGCGCGCTCCAGTCGACGCTCTCGGGCTTGGGGCCGAAGCTCGCGTACTCGAGGTCCCCCTGCTCGACCTGGCCGCGCTTGAGCACCGCGGGCTTCTTGCTACGCGCCTTCCTGGCGCTCTGCGCGTCGTAGAACGCCCGCACGACGTCTTCGTAGCTCCGCACGGTGAACTCCGTCGGCGCCGCGGGCGCGGCGGCCTTCGCCCTCTTGCCCTTCGCCTTCGGGGCGATGGGCTCCTCGGCGGGCGGCGCCACGCCCTCGCGGGCGACGGACTTCCACGGGTCGAGGCCGTCGCCCTTCATCGCGGCCAGCGCCTCTCGCGCCATCGCGGCGCGGGGCTCCTCGAGCAGCAGCGCGCAGGCGGCGAGCAGGTGCGCCGCCGCGGGCGTGCGCTGGCCCGCGACCTCGGTGTAGCCCTGCGCTGCGTCGAGCGCGAGCATGAGCTCGCCCGCGGCCTCGGCGGCGCGCGCGGTGTACTTCGCGTGGAGCGTGAGCTGCGTGACCGCGGCGCCCTCGCCCTCGGCGACGACCGCCACGGGCGCGACCTTCGACGGGAGCTTCGAGAGGGCGCTGTGCACGACGGCGCCGTCGACGCCGAGGTACATCACGTCGCGCGCCGTCTCGATCGAGAAGCGCACGCCGCGCGAGGGGTCGAGCGGAGGCGTCGCCCCGCTCGCGCTCGCGGGCCCCGAGACCTGCCACCGCTCGGCGGCCACGTCGACGGTGACGGTGACGTCGCCGCGGAAGCGCACGGTGAAGCGCGTCGCGCGCTCGACGCGGCCGGTGATCCACAGGTCGGGCGAGGGGGCGGCGAGCTCGACCGACGCGGCGGGAGAGGCGAGCGCCGCGAGCACCGGGGGAGGGCCGATCCACGCGGTCTCGTCTCTGTTGGCGCCGTAGTGGCGCAGCAGGCACTGCATCGGCGGCGCCCACGCGGGGCGCGCCTCGTCGAGGGCCTTCGTGAAGTGCCGCTCGCGCTCCCCGAGGGAGACGAGCACGTGGCTCGCTTCGAAGCGCCCGACGGCGTGCCGGAACACGTCGCGCCCCGCGCCCGCCCAGAGGAGCACGTGGCCGACGCCCCAGTGGTGCGACGGGAAATGGCGGGTGACGATGCAGTCCCAGCGCACGGTGTCGAGGGCCGACATCATCGCGGCCGGGTCGTCTCCGCGGCCGAGGAGCCCGCGCGCGTTCGCCCGCTTCCACGCGTGCTCGACGTTCGAGAGGTGCGGGTCGAGCGCGACGATCTGGAGCAGGTCGGCCCACCCGTCGGGCGAGAGCAGGTCGCGCCCGGGGCGCTCGCGCAGCGCCGCTTCGAGCGTCGTCAGGGGCGTGGGCTCGCGCCGCGTGACGACGCTCGAGGGAGCAGCGCGCAGGTCTTCGGCGGGCGCGCGCCCGAAGCGAGGGAGGGAGCGCTGCTCGCCCGCCCACAGGCACGGCTCGGCGGGCGGGAGCGCGAGGATCGTGCGGGCCAGCGAGACGCCCTGCGCGGCCTTCGCGTCGAGCGCGTCGAGCCACGCGCGCGCGGCCCCGGCGCCCTCGGCGCCCATCGACGCGAGCGCGGCGGCGGCGTGGCGACCGAGCTTCCTGTCGTCGAGCATCGCGGCCAGTGCCGTGGCGCCCTGCGGGAGCCCCTGCGCGCACGAGAGCGCCGCGAGTCGCGCCCACACCTTCGGCTTCTTCGCCGACGCGCGCAGGGCGCCTTCGAGGTCCTTCGCGCTCGCGAGCGGCGTGTAGACGTAGAGCTCGTTCGCGCGCCTGTTGGTGAGCCTCGTCGTGAGCGAGACGAGCGCGGCGCCGTAGGCCGCGCGCACCGCGTCGGAGACGGCGGGGCGCTTCATGAGGTGGTTGCCCACCTGGCCGAACTCGTGGGGCGAGATGGCCTGCGCGCCCTCGCGCAGGTACGCGGCGCAGGCTCCGTCGGTGGCGAGCGCCATCGCCGCGGCGAAGCTCGCGTACGGCGAGGCGACGAGGCGCCTGCCGCAGGCCGCGCCGAAGGCCTCGCCCGCGACCGCGTAGAGGTCGCGCACGAGCGGGTCGTGGGAGGGCGTGCCTTCGAGCAGGTCGGCGAGCGCGTCGGGGTGGACCTCGGCGGCCATGCGCACGAGCCCCTCGCGCGTGACGGCGCGCGGGTCGCGCAGGTCGACGAGCGACACGAGGCACCGCACGGCGGCGGGCGCGGGCTTCGTCGAGAGCCACGCGCGCACGATCCCTTCGGTGACGGGCGCGTCGAGGTCGCGCGGCGAGACGCGGTCCCAGGCGATCTCGCCGCGGTCGTCGAGGTCGTCGGGCGTGCGCACCGAGAGCGCCGCGCGCACGAGCGCGTCCCAGTGCACGCCGCGGAGCGCGTGCGCCCGTGACATCAGGGTGGCGAGCGGGATGTTCGCGGGGAGGGGCTCGGAGGGGGTGAGCTCGTTCATCGTGGTGGGGGGCGCCCTCCACTACCACGATCGGCGTCAGGGCGACTCGTCGAGGCCCTGCCGCGCCGCTGCCCTCGCGTGGTCGACGCGCCTCGGGGCCTCGTGCGTGAGCGTCTCGCGCGGGCGCGCGCCGAAGGCCCGCACCACCTCGCCCGAGGTCGGCCGCGCGGCGGTGCCCGCGACCTCCGTGGATTCGCCGTCGCCCACGTCGCACCCGATCGTGGCGGCGAGCGCAAAGGCCGTGATCGCGAGTCGACGTGTGACCCTCATGGCCCGAGCGCAATCCACGCACCGTGCCACCCGTATTTCGTGTGCATTGACCACGATCAAGTCGGGGCCGCGCACGAAGCGCCGCATCGCATTCCGACTCGATCACGGCCGATGCAAACGATGCGCGGCGCTCAGCGTACGGCGATTCCGACGGCGTGCGCGGGCAGGCCCGTGAAGGTGCCCGCGGGCGTGAGCGCGCCGTCGCGGCCGACGCGGAACGCCCCGACGGCGCCGCCGCCTTCGAGCACGTAGAGCAGCCGGTCGTCGGGCGTGATCGCGAGGTCGGTCGGGTGCGCGCTCGCGCCCGCGTCGGCCGCGACGCCGTCGCCGACGAGCGTGATGCGGCCGCGCGGGTCGATGCGGTACGCCGAGAGGTTGTGGCTGGCCGCGTTGGCGACGTACGCGACGTGGCCGCGTCGAGGGATGGCGACCCAGCACGGCGCGCTCTGGTGCTCGGCGACCGCGGGCGAGAGCACCTCGACGTCGCCGCGCCAGCGGAGCTCGTACGACGAGGCCGAGCCCATGCTCGCGGCGCCTCCCGCGGCCTCGGAGACCACGAAGACCCCCTCGCGGTCGAACGCGAAGCCGTAGGGCGTCGCGCCCGGCGAGCGGGTCACGCGCGGCGCCGAGAGGGTGCCGTCGCGGTACACGGTGTACGTGTCGATGACGTTGGTGGCCTTCTCGGTCACCACGAGCGTGGAGCCCGAGGGGTCGAACGCCACCTCCGCGGCCCCGGTCACCGCGGCGCCGCTCAGCGGTCGCGTCGAGCGTTCGATCGGGGTGAGCGTGCCGTCCTCGCGCACCCACAGGCCCGAGACGCTGCCCGCGCCCGCGGCGTTGAGCACGTAGAGCAGGTGGCCGTGGACCGCGAGGCTCACGGGCTGCGCGCCGCCCGACGGCGCGGTCGACGCGCGCGCGAGCCCGTCGTCGGTGACGCGGAACGAGGTCACGTCGTCGCTGCCCGCGTTCACCGCGAAGAGCCAGCGGCCGTCGTGGCTCAGCGCGAGCGCGCCCTGAGAGCCGAGCGACGCGCCGGTGCCGCGGCCTCCGGTGGCGACCAGGGCCCCCTCGGTGAGCGATCCGTCGCGGTCGCGGTGGAACACGGCGACCGCGTTCGCGTCGGGGTCGTTGCTGAGCGTGTAGACCGCGCCGTCGCGGCCCTCGCGCCCCTCGCGCCCGTCGGGGCGCGGGTCGGCGGCGGCGATGCCCGCGTAGCCGACGACGAGGAGCGAGACGACGAGCTGCTTCGCAGAGATGTCCATGGCGGTTCCCCTTCTGCCGTGCGCGGGCGCACGGCGGCCCCTCACGTCGTCGCCCCTGCGAAGACGTCGGAGTCCCGTCGCACCCGCGCTGATCGCCCCTCGCTACGCCCTCCGCGGGGGTGCAGTTACGACGCCCGCGAGCCGCGAGATTCGAAGCGCGGCGCCCGGTCAGGGCGCGGGCGTGACCCGCTCGGTGATGGGCGCGATGGCCGCGCGCACGCCGCGCCGGCCGCGCGAGAGGGTGCAGCGCCCGCCCGCGTAGAGCAGCGTGCGGCGCGCGTCGTCGGCGAGCGTCGTGGGCGCCGAGATCGTCGGGTCGGCGCGCGACGAGAGCACCGGCGCGCCGAAGCGCGTGAAGGTCACGCCGTCGAACGAGGCCGCCATGCCGATCGCCACCGACGGCGCGACGCCCGCGTCCATGGAGAAAGGCACCGAGCGCGCGGTGTAGTAGAGCCGCCAGATCGGGCGCCCGATCGCGGTGCTCTCGACGGTGAGCTCGGGGTCGTCGATGGCGCCCGATTCGAAGCCGGGCGCGCCTCCGTCCGCGGGAACCCCAGGCCCCGTGGCCGCGAGCAGCGGGTCGCGCCGCGGCGTGCGGGGGTCGGCGTCGACGCGCGCGAGCGCCCCGTCGACGCGCGGCGAGCGCGCGAGCCAGATCGCGCCCGCGCTCGCGTAGGCCACCACGAGCGAGCCGTCGGCGAGCGCGACGACCGAGGGGGCCCGCAGCGCGCTCTCCTCGCCCTGTGCGGCGTCGGCTTCGAGCGCGGGCGAGGGCTGCGGCTGCCACGCGACGCCGTCGGCGCTGCGCGCGAGCCCGAGCGCACCCGCGGCCGTCCCGTAGGCCATCACGAAGCCGCCGCCGGGCAGCGCGGCGACGTCGGGCGACGACACGCCGCCGCCCTGCCACGGGAGCGTCGCCGAGAGCACGTCCGCGGGCTCGCCCTCCTGCTGGCCGGGGGCGCGCATCGTCACGCGCGCGATCACGCGTCGGTCGTCGTGCTCGCGCGAGACGTAGAGCACCGTGCGCCCGTCGGCGAGGCGCAGCGCCGAGGGCTCGTCGACGAGCCCCGCGAAGTCGTAGGCGGCGCAGGTGCGGTCGCCCATCTCCGCGGCGGTGAGCTCGCGGAAGGGCCCCGTGCGGTTCGCGGGCAGGTCGTGGTCGCCCGCGCCGGGCGACGCGATGGTGCCGCAGCCCGCGGCGAGCGCGAGGGCGAAGACGGCGCGGCGCATCACTCGAACTCCACGCCGACGGTGCCGCCGGCCGACACGACCACGCCGCCCGCGGTGAAGTCTCCCACGGGGTCGACCGGCGACGCCTTGGCGAACGCGCGCTCGGGCAGGATCTGCACGGCCGCGTACGCGTCGAACGACAGGGCGCCCGGCAGGACCGCGCCGAGGCGCCGCAGCGTGAGGCCGCCGCCGAGGGTGACCACGTGGCGGTCGCTGTCGACGAAGTTCGTCACGCCGGGCTGCTCGGGCACGGGCGAGGGGTCGTACGCGTAGCCCGCGCGCGCGCTGAGCGAGTGGCGCCCGACGGGGGCGGTGTACTCGGCGCCCACGCGCGTGACGAGCGTGTCGTGAAAGCGCGTGGGCTCCCTCGCCGCCGACGGGGGGATCGACGGCACCCGCAGCGTGCCCGTGAGCTCGGGCGGGATGCGCAGGTCGAGCGAGGTCGTGAGCGACGACGTGGGGTTCTCGTACGACGACCAGCGCGCCCACGTGAGGTCGACCATCACGCGCCAGCGGGGGTTGATGACCCACGCGCCGCCGAGCACCCACTGCTCGGGCTGGTAGGCCGCCACGGTGTGCGACGCGAGGCGGTAGGTGCCCGGCACCACGATCGAGCGCGGGTCGTCGACGGCGCCCGCCACGATGCGCCCGCGCAGCGCGAGGTCGATGGTGAGGTCGAGCGCGAAGCGCTGGCGCCACGAGAGGGCGACGGTGACCCCGCGGCCGAGGTCGACCTGCGCGCCCGCCTGCGCGTAGCGCACCGCCGCGAGGTCGACGTCGACGGTGTGGGTGAGCGAGGTCTCGTCCTGGTTGGTCACCGAGATCACGCCCGAGATGTCGACCGACCCGCGCGTCGCGGCCATGAACGCGACGCCCGCGCCGAGGCGCAGCCAGCGCACCGGCGCCACGGCCACCATCGCCGCGATGTAGAGGCGCTGCAGGCGCACGCCGTAGAGCTCCCAGCGCGGCTGCGACTGCGGCACGGCCTGCACCTGCGAGAGCCGGTCGTCGGGCAGGTGCAGCGCGACGCCCACGGCGAAGGGCAGCCCGAAGACCCTGCCCGGCGCGGCGATGCCCCCCACGAGGCCGTGCGACGGGGCCACGCCCGTGTCGCGGCCGTTGATCGAGAGCGAAGGCTCGGCGTGAAAGTACCCGAGGTCGACGCGCAGGCCGCGGAGGCGCGCGAGCCCCGCGGGGTTGTAATAGACCGCGGACGTGTCGCGCACGTCGGCGCTCACCGCGCCCGCGAGCGAGGCCGAGCGCGCGCCGAAGCCGTACATGTCGAGGGGGTTGGCCCTCGCCGCCGACGGGAGGGCGAAGAGCGCGAGGCACAGAGCGGCGTGTCGCGGGGTCATCGTCGCGCTCCTAGAACGTCACCGAGGCCGTGACGCCGAGGTGCCAGAGCGCGCCCCCGTAGCGCATGGGGGCGCCCGTGACCGAGGCGCCCTCGCGCGTGGCGAGCAGGTGCACCTGGCCGAAGGCGTCGAGGGTGAAGCGCGTGCCCTCGCCGCCCGAGGCGAGCGCGGCGCCGAAGGTGATCGCGTGGCGGTCGGCGTCGAGGTACTGCCGCGAGGGCACCGCGGCGGGCGCGGGCGAGGGCTCGTAGAAGTAGCCCCCGCGCGCGACGGCCTGGGCGCCGCCCTCGAAGGTCCACCGGTGCTCGACGTCGACGCGGGGCACGAGCGTGTCGCTGAACTCGGGCGCGGGCGGCGGGTGGCTCGTGGGCGTGGTGAGCTCGGCGGGCCCCGGGTAGTCGCTCCAGCGCTTGCCTGTGAGGCCGAGGGCGACGGTCCACGCGCGGTGCTGCCACGCGCCCTCGAGCTGCACCTGCGCGGGGTCGTACTGGGCGACGCCCGCGATGTTGAGCGGGGGCACGGGCACGCCGATCTCGGGGGCCGAGATGACCACGGCGAAGCGCGCGACGAGCTCGCCGCGAAAGGTCGCCCCCACGCGCCAGTCGCCGCGCTGCCAGCTCGCGCCCACCACGGGCGCGTACGAGGCCACGAGCTGGTCGTCGATGCGCGAGGTCGAGCGGCCCGAGACGTCCGTGGTGACGAGCACGGTGCCCGTGAGCGCGGCGAGGGCGGTGAAGCCCGCGCCCACGCGCAGGCCGTACCCGAGGTCGACGCCGAGGCCCGCCTGCACGGCGACCGACTGCACGCGGTCGGGCAGCGCGACGAACTGCGGGGTCTCTCCGCGCAGGATGCGCCCTCGCACGATGACGCTCGTGGGGGTGAAGAACCCGAGGCCCACGCCCACGCGGTCTCGCAAGAGGCCCCCGAAGGGCACGGCGAACGAGAGGCCGATGACCGTGGCGGCGCCGGGCTCGGCGGAGAAGTACTGGCCGTCGAGCGTGAGGTCGAAGCCCGTGGCGGCGTAGCCGAGGGTGAGCGAGCGGCCGCGGGCGCGCGAGAGGCCCGCGGGGTTGGCGTGCACGGCGCCGTAGTCGTCGGCGTACGCGGCCCCGGTGCCCGCCATCGCGACGTGGCGGCCGCCGTAGCCGAAGAGGTCCTGCGGCGAGGCGAGCGCGGCCGAGGGGGCGAGCGCGAGGGCAGCCACCACGCGCGACGACGTCCGTCCCATGGCGCGCGAACATACACCAGCGCGGGGGCGCGTCGCGCGCACAAGCGGCTTGCGGCGCGGGGCCGTGGCCGCGTACGGTCCGCGCCATGGCCCCGCGGCGCGTCCTGGTCATCACGCCCACCTACAACGAGCGCGAGAACCTCGAGACCTTCGCGTCGCAGCTCTTCGCGGTGGCGCCCGAGGCCCACGTGCTCGTGGTCGACGACAACTCCCCCGACGGCACCGGGCGCCTCGCCGACGAGATGGCGGCGCGCGACGGGCGCGTCCACGTGATGCACCGCGCGGGCAAGATGGGGCTCGGCAGCGCGTACCTCGCGGGCTTCGCGTGGGCGCTCGCGCGCGACTACGACGTGGTGTTCGAGATGGACACCGACCTCTCGCACGACCCGCGGTACGTGCCCGACATGCTCCGCGCGGTCGAGGCGGGGGCCGACATCGTGATCGGGTCGAGGAACATCCCCGGCGGCGGGGTCGAGGGCTGGGGCCTCGGGCGCCACGTGATGTCCAAGGGCGGGAGCGTCTACTCGCGCACGATCCTGGGCATCGGGGTGCGCGACCTCACGTCGGGCTACAAGTGCTTCACGCGCCGCGCCCTCGAGGCGATCGACCTCGGGGCGGTGCAGAGCAACGGGTACTCGTTTCAGATCGAGCTCACCTACCGGGGGCTGCGCAAGGGGCTCAAGGTCGCCGAGGTGCCCATCACCTTCGTCGACCGCCGCGCGGGCCGGTCGAAGATGTCTCGAAAGATCTTCGCCGAGGCCGTGGGCATGGTGTGGAAGCTCCGCGCCGACGCCCTGCGCGGGCGGCTGTAGGCACCTCCCGCGCGAAGAAATCGTACACGTCGCGCGAAAGTTCTCCGCCTCGACACATCTAGTCTTCGAGGCCGTGATGAGCACACCGGAGCTCGATTTCGTCGACGGGATCATGTCGCAGGTGGTGGAGATGGGCATCGCCCAGCGGACCACCGAGGACGGCGCGTACGACGGCAGGGTCGTTCACATCGACGGCCGGGCCGCGCGCAACTTCGGCTCGTGCAGCTACCTGGGGTTGCAGCACCACCCGGCGCTCACCGAGGGGGCGATCGACGCGATCCGGCGCTACGGCACGCAGTTCTCGTCGTCGCGGGCGTACCTGTCGCCCACGCTCTACCGCGACGTCGAGGCGCTGCTCTCGGAGCTCTTCGGCGTGCCCGCGATGGTCACGCCCTCGACGACCCTCGGGCACGTCGCGGCGCTGCCCGTGCTGGTGACGCGCGACGACGCGGCCCTCTTCGACCGCCAGGTGCACCACAGCGCGCAGACGGCCGTGGCGCTCGCGGCGGCGCTGGGGGCGCGCGTCGAGGCCGTGGCCCACAACGACGTCGCGGCGCTCGCCCGCCGCGCCCGCGAGCTCGCGCGCGAGCACGGGCGCGTGTGGCACCTCTGCGACGGGGTCTACAGCATGTTCGGCGACTTCGCGCCCGTCGGGGCGCTGATGGAGCTGCTCGACGAGATCCCGTCGCTGCACCTCTACGTCGACGACGCGCACGGCATGGGGTGGTACGGAACGCGCGGCCGCGGGTACGCGCTCGAGCGCGCGGGGGCGCACCCGCGGGTGGTGGTGGCGACGTCGCTCTCGAAGTCGTTCGCGGCGTCGGGCGGTGCGCTGTTGATCGCCGACCCCGAGCTCAGGCGCCTCGTGCGCAACTGCGGCGGGCCGATGACCTTCTCGGGGCCGCTGCCGCCCGCGGCCCTCGGCGCGCTCGCGGCGTCGGCGCGGGTGCACCTCTCGGGCGAGCTGCCGGCGTTGCAAGAGGCCCTGCGCGCGCGGCTCGCGTACGCCACGCGGCGCGCGGGAGAGCTCGGGCTGCCCATGGTGAACGCGCCCGACGCGCCGGTGCGCTTCCTCGCGGCGGGCGACGAGGCGGTGGCGCGGGCGCTGGTGCGCAGGCTCCTCGACGCGGGCTTCTGGACCAACGCCGCGGGCTTCCCCGCGGTGCCGCGCGGGCGCGCGGGCGTGCGCTTCACGATCACCAACCCGCTGACCTTCGAAGACATCGAGGCGCTGCTCACGGCGATGGCGGAGCTCCTGCCCGCGTGCCTCGCCGAGGCCGGTCGCACGCGGGGCGAGACCGAGGAGGCCTTCGCGCGCATCCGCGCGAGGCTCAACCTGGGCCTGGCCGCGTAGCTGTTGCGCGGGGGCGCGCGCTCCCGTAGGTTCCGGGGCCCTTTCTGGAGGCTCCGATGCGGTACTCACGATCGTTCATCCCCACGCTGCGCGAAGACCCGGCCGAGGCGCGCAAGAACCCCTCGCACCGTCTGCTCCTGCGCGGAGGCTACGTGCGCCAGGTGGGCGCGGGGATCTACGAGTTCCTGCCGCTGGGCTTGCGCGTGCTGAAGAAGGTCGAGGGCATCGTGCGCGACGAGATGGACCGCGCGGGCGCCCTCGAGGTGATGATGCCCGCGCTGCTCCCGTCGGACCTCTTCAAGGAGACGGGCCGCTGGGACCTCTTCGGCTCGACGCTCTTTCGCCTCAAGGACCAGAAGCGCAACGACTACAACCTCGGCCCCACGCACGAGGAGGTCGTCACCGACATGGTCCGCAGCGCCGTGCGCTCGTACCGCCAGCTCCCGGTGAACCTCTACCAGATCCAGTGGAAGTACCGCGACGAGGCGAGGCCCCGCGCGGGCCTGCTGCGCTGCCGCGAGTTCCTCATGAAGGACGCGTACAGCTTCGACGTCGACGAGGCCGGCGCGCTCAAGAGCTACCAGGCGATGCGCGAGGCCTACGCGCGGATCTTCAAGCGCGTGGGGCTCGACTTCCGCATCGTGGCCGCCGACTCGGGCGCCATGGGCGGCAACACGAGCGCCGAGTTCCAGATCCTCGCGGAGACCGGCGAGGACGCGATCGTGGTCTGCACGAGGTGCCAGTACGCGGCCAACGTCGAGGCCGCCACGGCGAAGCGCACCGAGGGGGCCGCGGTCGAGGGCGCCGCGGCGGCGGCGAAGCCCGCCGAGGTCGCCACGCCGGGCAAGAAAACGATCGAGGAGGTGGCCGAGTTCCTCAAGGTCGACGCGAGGCAGACGGTGAAGGCCGGCGCGTACCTCTACGGCAAGGCCCCGGGCGACGCGGGGCAGCTCCTCATGGTGTTCGTGCGCGGCGACCGGCGCATCAACGAGGTGGCGCTCTCGCGCGAGACGGGCGCGACGTGGCTGCGCCCCGCGGAGGACGACGAGCTCGCCGAGCGCGGCGTGCACGCGGGCTACATCGGCCCGCAGGGGCTCGGCGCGGGCGTGGCGCGCGTGCTGGTCGACCGCGAGCTCATGGGCGCGACCGACGCGGTGGTGGGCGCCAACAAGGCGGGCTTTCACGTGCAGCACGCGAGCGTGCCCGAGGCGGTGGCGGCGCTCGGCGAGCGCGGCGCGTGGGCCGACGTGCGCGCGGTGGGCAAGGGCGACCTGTGCCCCGAGTGCGGCGCCCCGCTCGACGAGTACAAGGGCATCGAGGGCGGGCACGTGTTCGTGCTGGGCACGCACTACACGACGAAGATGAACGCGCGCTTCCTCGACCCGCAGGGCCAGGAGCGCCACATCGTGATGGGCTGCTACGGCATCGGCGTGTCGCGCCTCGTCGCCGCCGCGGTCGAGCAGCGGTACGACAACGACGGCATCCGATGGCCCATGGCGATCGCGCCCTACCACGTGATCGTGACGCAGCTCCAGAGCGACGGCGCCGTGGCCGAGACGGCCGAGCGGCTCTACGACGAGCTCACGGCGAAGGGCGTCGAGGTGCTGCTCGACGACCGCGAGGAGCGCCCCGGCGTGAAGTTCAAGGACGCCGACCTGCTCGGCATCCCGCTGCGCGTGACGGTGGGCAAGAAGACGCTGGAGCAGGGCAAGGTGGAGCTCAAGGCGCGCACCTCGAAGGACGTCGAGCTCGTCGACGTGGCCGCGGCGGTCGAGCTGATCGCGGGCAGGGTGAGGGCAGAGCTCGCGGGCTGAGCTGCGTTCGCCTAGTGCTTCATGCCCGCGTAGTCCCAGCCGCGGCGGATGCCCACGCGAGCGTCATCCCACGACCGGCCCGTGTTGAGCGCGTTCCACTCGTCGCGCATCGAGCGCTCGAGCGTCGAGTCCCACGCGTCGTTCGGGCGCTGCATGCGCATCGCATAGCCGTAGCGCGCCTCGTACTCGGCCTGGCGCCAGCGCGCCTCGGCCTCGTCGCGCTTCGCGGCGGCCTCGTTGATCCGCTCCTGCTGCTTGCGGATGTCGTCGTTGGCCGACCGCGTCGCGTCGGCGATCTTCTCGCCGGCCTTCGCCTGCGCGTCGGCGATCTTGTCGCGCGCCTTGGCCTGCTCCTCGGCCACGTCCTGCTGCACGTCGGCGATCTTCTCGCCGAGCTTCGCGCGCTTCTCCTCGATCTCCGCCCTGGCCTTGGCGGCCGTCTCGTCGGCCTTCTTCGCCGCGTCGAGCATGTGCTCGCGCGCCTTCGAGGCTTCCCTCACGGCGTCCTTCGGGTCGGCCGGGCGGGTCTGCACGTCGGGCGGCGGGATCGGCGCCGAGCCGACGGCCTGCTTCACGGTGTCGCCGACGTTCTGGTTCAGGTCTCGGCCGCTCGTGCTCGAGAAGTCGGCCTTGGTCTGCTCCCAGTCGCGTCGAAAGGCTTCCTTCACGCGCTCCCACGCGGAGGTGTGCTTGTCCGTCCACCACGCCGGGTTGCGATACGAGGGCGTCGCTGCGGTGCGAGAGGTCTGCGGTTGCATGCGTCACTCCGTCGGGCTGTTCGCGCGCGCAGAAAAGCAGCGAAGGCTGTCACCGCGCGGCGCGAGTCTCACGGAGCGGATTGCAAACCGATTGCCGCCCTGAAAAACGCGGCCTGCGCGCGGTTCGTTCGGGGCGCGGTGAGGCCGATTGCGACCACGTGCGCGGGGTCGCGCGCTGCGCGTCTCAGCGGGGAAAAGCGCGCGCGCCGGCACAATCGCCCGGCGCGACGTCGTTCGGCGCTGCCTCGGGCGCGTCCGAGGCGTATGATGCCCACCCTGCGAAACACGAGCGCATTCTCACATCATCGACGGTCGACGACGCGAGGACGCGGGGTCTCGTTCAACGCATCGCGGAGGCGCCGATGAGCAGCCAGGGAAGACCATCGTTCGCGAAGAGGCAGAAGGAGCAGGCCCGCGCCGAGAAGCAGCGCGAGAAGGCCGCCGAGCGCGCGCGCCGCGCCGTGGAGCGCAAGAACAGGCCCGAGGCGGCGCCCGGCGTCGACCCCGACATCGCGGGCGTCGTGCCGGGCCCTCAACCCCAGCCGGAGGAGTGACCATGACGCGCAAGATCGCCTCCCCGCCCGCCGCGCGCTACGTGCAGCACCCCAAGCGCCCCGAGTGGGGCGTTGGGAGGATCCTCGACGTGCAGGACGGCGCCGTGCGCGTGAGCTTCGCCGACGGCGTCGTGCGCTCGTTCCGCGGTGACGTGCTCGCGCCCGCCGAGGCCCCGCCCGAGGGCGAGGTCGCCGCGCCCGTGAGCGTCGTCGCGGCGCCCGCGCCGAAGCGCGCCCGCAAGCCCGCGAAGGCGCGCACCTGATCGTCGCGGGCGGGGCCTCGGTGTAGTCTCGCGCGCCATGGACGCGAAGCACGAGGCCGAGCTGGCCGCCGCGGTGGGGGCGATCCTCACGCGCTTCGAACCGACCCCGATCATCAAGCGATTGAAGGTGCGCCTGCGCGAGCTCGGCGACGACGTGCGCGACGAGGTCGCGCAGTTCAAGCAGCTCCAGCGCGCGTGCCGCGAGTCGCCCGACCTCTCGCGCGCGTTCGAAGCCGAGGGGTTCGGCGACCTCACCAGGGTCGACCCGCGCGCCCCCGACGCGCGCGCGGGCGCCGTGATCCAGGCGTTCAACCGCTTCGTCGAAGCGCGCTGGGAGGGCTGAGCGTGCCCGTCGAGTACCGCACCGGCGACCTCTTCGCGCAGCCCGACCTCGCCGCCCTCGCGCACGGGTGCAACTGCGCGGGCGCGATGGGCAAGGGCATCGCCGTGCTCTTCAAGCAGCGCTGGCCCGCGATGTACGACGAGTACCGCGCGCGCTGCGCCGACGGGCGCTTCAACCCCGGCGACGTCTTCGCATGGGAGGCGCCGCCCGTCACCGTCTTCAACCTCGCCACCGAGAGGCACTGGCGCACGGGCGCCACCCTCGACGCCATCGAGCGCTCGGTCACCGCGATGATCCGCGAGGCCGAGCGCAGAGGCATCGCCGCCGTGGGGATGCCCCGCATCGGCGCGGGCTACGGGGCGCTGCCCTGGAGCGAGGTGCGCGCGCTGCTCGAACGCATCGCCGCGAGCACCGACGTGAGGCTCGTCGTGGTGAGCCTGCCGAGCGCCGGGCGCCCTTGACCCGCGCCCGGCGCCATGTGACAAGCGCCGCGGCGTTCTTGCCACAGTGGCACTTTTCCACGAACGAGGTCCAATGAATCGAAGCAGCACCTGGGTCGTGCTGTCGGCGCTCCTCGCGAGCGCGGCGGCCTGTAGCAACTCTCCGAGTGGCGGCGGCCCCGGCCCCGCGGGCGACGCGATGACTCCGACGGACGTCGCCGCGGACAACGCCACGCCCACGGACAACCCCACGCCGACCGACAACCCCACGCCGACCGACAACCCCACGCCCACGGACAGGCCGACGCAGACCGACGGCGGCACCGACGCGCCGACGGCCGACGCGCCCCGCACCGACGGCGGCGCCGACGCGACGACGCCCGCCGACGCGGGGCCTCCGTACGACCCCTGCGCGGCGAGCGCGGTGATCGACCTGAACATGCGCGGCATGGCCACGGGCAACGTCACGCGGTTCACGGGCAACAACAACATGGTGGGCGCGATGGCGCCGCTGCGCGCCCCCTGCGGCGGCACGACGGGCCACCAGGTGGTGCTGCGCTACACCCCGCACGCGAGCACGCGCCTGCGCATCAGCACGAACAACATGGGCACCGACGCGTCGTTCGACACCGTGGTGTGGGCGCAGTCCACCTGCGGCGCGCCCATGGGCGACGCGGGCGCCTCGTCGCTCGGCTGCAACGACGACAGCCTCTCGATGCCGCGCACGTACGCGTCGACCTTCACCACCGACGCGCCCGCCGCGATGGGCACGCCGATCTTCATCGTGGTCGCGGGCTACTACCCCCCGGTCTCGATGCACACCGCGCAGGGCGCGTTCGAGCTCAGCGTGGCCGAGCTCGCGACGGTGCCCGTGGGCATGCCCTGCGACCCGACGGGCGCGACCAACGCCTGCGCGGCGATGTCGTCGTGCGTGACCAGCGGCATGACCTCGACCTGCGTGGCCGACGGCGGCCGCGGCGGGCGCTGTCGCACCGCCATGGGCGCCATGGCCTGTGACACGGGCCTCACCTGCTCGCTCGGCACCTGCCAGCCGTCGATCCCCGCGGGCATGCCCTGCGGCTCGGGCGTGATCGGCATCTGCGCGACGGGCTCGTCGTGCCAGGGCCCGACGGGCATGCAGCGCTGCGTGGCCGACGGCGCGTCGGGCGGCCGCTGCCGCACCGCGATGGGCTCGACGCCCTGCGACATGGGCCTGCTCTGCTCGGGCACGACCTTCGGCATCTGCGGCGCGCCGATCGCGGCGAACATGCCCTGCGGCATGCCCGGCAACACGGGCGTGTGCGTGATGGGTACGACCTGCGCGGGCCCCGCGGGCATGCGCCGCTGCGTGCCCAACGGCGCCGCGGGCGGCGACTGCCGCACGACGATGCCCGCGTGCGACACCGGCCTCACGTGCTCGGATGACGACGTGTGCGTGCGCAACGTCGCCGCGGGCGGCGCCTGCGACCCGAACGACATCAGCCAGGTGTGCGCCATGGGCACCACCTGCGCGCCGATGGGCGCGGGCTCGACCTGCCAGATGGACGCCACCGCCGCCGGCACGGCCTGCCGCGCCATGGCGCCGCTCTGCAACATGGGCCTCACGTGCGACGGCGACGACGAGACCGGCATCTGCCGCAGCGCGGGCGCCGCGGGCGCGGCCTGCAACCTGGCGTTCAACTCCGTGGCCTGCGCGACGGGCTCGGCGTGCCTCGCGACCAACGCCACGACCTCGACCTGCACCGCGACGCGCGCGGAGACCGAGCCGAACAACAGCGCGATGATGCCCCAGGCCGCCATCACGGCGAGCACGGCGTTCTCGGGCTCGGTGGGCGGCATGGCCGACGCGATGGACTGCTACGCCGTCACCGTGCCCGCCAACGGCACGCTCGTCGTGGCGACGGAGGCGCCCGGCCACCCCGGCTGCGCGATGAGCGACACGGTGGTCACCGTGACCGACGCGACGGGCACCGAGGTCGCGCGCAACGACGACGACCCCAGCGGCCGCCGCGGGCTCTGCTCGTACCTGCGCGCGGGCATGCTCACCGCGGGCACCTACGCGGTGTGCGTGCGCCCCTACAGCTCCAGCACGACGATCGCGTCGTACACGGTCTCGATCGGCGTGTTCGGCCCGTGACCCCGCCGCGACGCCCGGCCCTTCGGTCGGGCGTCGCGATCCCCACTCCTCGCCCCTTCTCGTAGCCCCGCGCGGGGCTACGAGGGGCGCGACGAGTCGCCCGCGTCGCCGTTGCCGCTGCCGTTGAGGTCGACGACCTCGGGGGCGCGCTTCTGCGCGAGGATGATGAGCTCGCGCGACGAGGGGCCGAAGAAGGCGCCGGGGGTGCGGGTGTGGCCCGACACCTCGAGGATGCGGAAGCCCGCCTCGTGGAGCACCTGCCCGAGCTCGTGCAGGGAGTAGAGCCGGATCGAGTACTCGAACTCGCGCTGGCGGCCGTCGTCGTAGATCATCGTGCGCTTCACGTTCACGCGCGACGTGATGAAGTTGAACGACGACTCCTCCATGCAGACGCAGCCCTCGCCCTCGAACCACGACATGGCGGGCTGGTGCTGGATCACGTGGTCGCGGTTGAGCACCGCGAGGAGGAAGGTGCCGTGAGGCTTGAGCGCGCGGTGGATGCGCCGCGCGACCTCGGCGTTGCGCGGGTCGTCGAAGAAGCCGAACGAGCTGCCCACGCAGAAGGCCGCGTCGAACTGCTCGGAGAACTCCATCGCGGCCATGTCGCACTGGGTGAAGGCCACGCGGGCGCCGGCCTCCTGCGCGGCCTCGGAGGCGCGCGTGAGCATCGCCATCGAGAGGTCGACGGCCGAGACGTCGTAGCGCCGGCGCGCGAGCTCGATCGCCTGGCGGCCCGCGCCGCAGCCCACGTCGAGGATCGCCGCGCCCGCCTCGACGCCGAGCGCGTGCTCGATCCAGTCGGCCTCGGTCTGCACCTGCGCGGGCGTGAGCCGCTCGACGGTGCGGAAGTAGTCTTCGTTGAAGAGCTCCTCCCACCACACGCGCCGGCGCCGGGGCTTCACGTCGGGGAGCGTCGGGCCGCCCGAGATCTTCGACGCGGCGGCCGCGGGCGCCGGGCGGCCCTTGCGCGAGGCGTCGCTCGGGGGCGGCGGCGGCATCGAGGTGCCGCGGGGCACGGCGCGCTCGACGTGCTCGATCGCGTCGGGGTCGACGGACTCGACGGGCGTGGCGTGGCCGAGCTCGGCGAGCTCGTCGAGGAGCGCGAGCGACGGGTCGACGCCGCGCGGGGGCTTCGACGACGTCACGGGCACGTGCGCCTCGCCGCCGTCTTCGAGCGAGATCTCGACGCCCTCGTCGTCGGCCGTCGCGGGGGGCGCGCTCACCGCGCGGGGCGCCTCGGCGCGCGCGGGCGGCTGCGAGGGGCGCGTGCCCGGGGGGAAGGGCGGCGGCCCGCTCGGCGTCGCGGGCGGGGTCG
>JBDHVF010000050.1:0-19715 GCA_039809605.1 Polyangiales bacterium
GTCGGCGGGCGCGGGCGGCGCCACGTCGCGCTCGGCGGGCGCGTACGCGACGCGGGCGAGCGCGCGCCAGTCGGGCGTGCCCGCGCCGCGCGAGAAGCCGGGCCCGACGCCCACGCCGACGAGCATCGTGTCGGCGATGAGGTAGTGCGCGCCGAGGGTTCCCTCGAGGTTGTTGTGCTTCTCGTCGAAGGCGTTGTCGAGCACGGTCGAGGCCCAGAGCTCGGGGCCGATGGTGAGCCGGTCGTCGAGGGCCACGAAGCCCACCGCGGCGGTCGCGTAGAGGTCGTTGCCGATGGTGGTGCCCGCGACGGTGATGGTGTTCTGGCGCAGGTGGACGCCCGCGCCGAAGCTCCAGCGGATGGGCCCGTCGCGGCCCGCGAGGGTGACGTTGAGCCTCCCGCGCACGCCCTCGTCGGTGACGTTGGTGCCGCGCGAGACGCCGAACCAGCCGGCGTTGAGGTAGAACTCGCCGCCGACGTGCAGCGAGATGGGGTCGCGGTCGGACTCGCCGAAGATGCGCACGCGCACGCCGAGGCGCGGGTCGCCGATGGCGGCGGACTGGGCGGCGCGAAGGCCGCCCACCGACGACGTGGCCCCGTCCTGCCAGAACGACAGCG
This sequence comes from Polyangiales bacterium, assembly GCA_039809605.1. Classification (GTDB taxonomy): domain Bacteria; phylum Myxococcota_A; class Polyangia; order Polyangiales; genus CAISKJ01. The sequence continues at coordinate 618 of JBDHVF010000050.1, forward strand.
GGAGCGAGAGGTGGACGCCCACGCGGTTCCAGAGGCCGAAGCCCGCCTGGAAGTGACCCACGAGCATGCTGCTCACGACGGGCGTGACCTGCTCCTGCGACATGCTGGTGTCGCGCGTCACGAGGGGCGTGTGGGCGTAGTCGAAGGTCAGGCCCGCGCGGAACGAGAAGTCGCGCCCGTGGCCGTACCACGGGTGCTCGGCGGCGAAGAAGGTGTCGCCCGCGGGCGACGGGTCGTAACGGTCGAGCGCCCACCCCGCGGTCTGCGCGCCCGCGACCGAGGGCAGCAGGGCACCAGCGCAGAGCGCGGCGAGCGCGGGAAGGAATCGGGTGCGTACACGCGGCACGGTGAGGGCCTCCTGAGGGGTGGCGCGGAGAGCCGATGGACCTCCGCGAATGAAACCAACGCTTTCATAGGAAAGCGCGGTTGAACATCCACTGTCAGGAATGCTGCACTCTTTCAGCGCACGCCCCGCGGCGCGGCGGCCCCTCCCCCGCGGCGCACGAAGGGGCGACCATCGCACACGCCGCGCGCCGAGGGAACCCTCTTGCTCGAAGGTCACAGAACGCGCGGGAGATTCCGTCGCCTCGCCGCGGTGTGGTAACGCTTCGCGCGGCGATGCCTGACCTGAGTTTTCGCGCGATGCTCAAGCCGCTCGACGTCGAGGAGGTGATCGACGTCGCGCTGCACCGTCCGCTCGCGTACGTGATCACCCGGGCGGCCTACCCGACGGCCGTCACGCCCGACCAGATCACCTGGGCGTCGATGTTCGTCGGGATCGCCGCGGGCGCGGCGGCGTGGTCGTCGTTCGCGCTCGGAGCTCCACGCATGGCGCTCGCGGGCGCGCTGTTCGTGCTGTCGGCGGTGCTCGACTGCTCCGACGGGCAGCTCGCGCGCCTGCGCGGCACGAGCTCTTCGTTCGGCCGCATGCTCGACGGCGCCGTCGACGCCGTGGTGCAGGCCGCCGTCGTGCCCGCGGCCATCGCGCACGTGTGGTGGCGCCACGGCGGCCCGTCGTTCGCGCCCGCGCCGCCCGGCGCCGCCACGGCCGTCGCGCTCCCGCTCGCGTGGGTGGCCCTCGGCGCGCTCGCGGTCGTGACCGGCCTCGCGCACACGATCCTCTACGACCACTACAAGAACGTGTACCTCCACCTCACCCAGCCGGTGCGCAAGGAGGGCGACGACCCCGAGGACCTCGACGCCGCCGTGGCCTCGCGCCGGGCCGACCGCCTCTCGCTCGCCGACCGCCTGCGCTTCGCCGTGTCGCACCCCTACCTCGTGCGCCAGCGCGTGCTCTTCGACTGGATCGACCCCCACCTGCCGAGCCGCTTTCGCGACATGCCCCGCTACTCGCCCGAGACCGCCGCGCGCTACCGCGCCGCGCAGCGCGGGCTCATGCGCGCGTGGACCTTCTACGGCATCGGCACGCACATCTTCGGCCTCGGCGTCGCGATGGCGCTCGACCGCGTCGAGCTCTACGTGCTCGCGCGCCTGGTGCTCTTCAACGCCGCGCTCCTCGCGCTCGTGCCCGCGCAGCGCCGCGCCTCTCGCGCCTTCTTCGGGGGCGCCGCGTGAGCGGGTTCACCGCCGTCGTGCTCGCCGCGGGCGTCGGCAGCCGGCTGCGCCCGCTCACCGACGGCGCCCCCAAGTGCCTCGTGCCCGTGGGCGGCGAGACCATCCTCGGCCGCGCCGTGCGCCTCGTCGCCGCGGCCGGCGCGCGCGAGGTGGTCGTCGCCACGGGCTACCTCGAGGGCTCGGTGCGGGCGGCCCTCGCGGGCGGCGCCCTGCCCGCCCTCTTCGCGCACAACCCCGACTACGAGACCACGCAGAACGTCGTGTCGCTCGCCCGCGCGCTCGCGCTCGTGCCCGCGGGGCGCGACGTGGTGAAGCTCGACGGAGACGTGGTGTTCGAGCCCGCCGTGCTCGCGCGGCTCTTCGAAGCGGGCGGCGAGGCGTGCGCCGCCGTCGACGACCGCGAGGCGCCGCCCGCCGAGGCCATGAAGGTCACCGTGCGCGACGGGCGCGTCACGCGCTTCGGCAAGGGGATCGACCCCCGCGCCGCCGCGGGCGAGTCGATCGGCGTCGAGCGCTTCGCGGCCGCGCGCGTGCGAGACCTCTCGCGCGCCCTCGAGCGCGCCGTCGCGTCGGGCCGCACCGACGTCTACTACGAGGACGTCTACAACGACCTCGTCGACGCCGGGCTCGTCATGCGCGCGGCCTCGGTGGGCGCGCTGCGCTGGAACGAGATCGACGACCTCGCCGATCTGGAGCGCGCGCGCGCGCTGTTCGCCGATGGGTAGCGCCCTCGCCCGCCGCTCAGGGTGGGCATTTGCAGAATTGCGGTCAAAACGCGAGGCGTGATACACGCCCGCGGTGTTGGCGGCGGTGCCGTGCATGCGGAGGATGTTTTAGATGTCGAAGCGAAGGGTCGATCGCGCCATCATCCTGGCGGCGGGCAAGGGCTCACGGCTCGCCCAGGGTGACGCGCTCCCCAAGCCGCTGCGCCCGGTCGCGGGCACCGCCCTCATCCTCCGGATCCTCCGCACGCTGGCGAAGGAGGGCGTACGCGAGGTCGTGGTGATCGTGGGCTACGAGGGCGCGCAGATCCGCGAGGCCCTCGACGCCGTGGGCGACGCGCTCGGCCTGGCGCTCACCTTCGTCGAGAACCCCGCGTGGGAGCGGTCGAACGGCGTGTCGCTCCTGGCCGCGGCGGAGTTCCTCGACCGCGAGTGCCTGCTCACCATGAGCGACCACCTCGTGGCGCCCGAGCTCGTGCGGCGCCTCGTGCGCGCGGAGCTCCCGCCCGGCGCGTGCGCCCTCGGCGTGGACTACGACGTCGAGCGCTGCTTCGACCTCGACGACGCCACCAAGGTGCGCGTGCAGGGCCACGCCATCCAGGCCATCTCCAAGGACCTCGCCGACTTCAACGCCATCGACACGGGGATCTTTCGCGTCAACGCCGCCCTCACGCGGGAGCTCCGCGCGCTCTACGACCGCCACGGCGACGCGTCGCTCTCCGACGGCGTGCGCGCGCTCGCGGCCCGCGGTCAGTTCGTGGCCGTCGACGTGGGCGACGCCCGCTGGATCGACGTCGACACCCCCGCCGCGCACGCCCGCGCCGAGGCGATGCTCCGCGTCTTCGGCGACGACCTCGACGACGACGTCGAGTCGCTCGCGCCCGCGGCCGAGGGCCCGCTCGACCCCGAGGCGCTCGAGGTGTTCACCCCGTCGTGGGTGCGCGGCGCGGCCCCCTACCGCGAGGACCACTTTCAGCTCGCCGACCGCGAGGCCCGCCACCGCGACGGCTTCGCGCGGCTCATGTCGAACGAGAGCCCCTTCGCCCCCTCGCCCCGCGTGACCGAGGCCGTGCTCGCGGCCCTCACCCGCGGGCACCGCTACCCCGACGCGGCCATGGCGCGCGAGCTGCGCCGCCGCCTCGCCGCCGAGTGCGGGCTCACCGAGGAGAGCTGCATCCTGGGCGCGGGGTCGAGCGAGATCATCGACCTGCTGGTGCGCACCTTCGTGGCGCCCGGCGAAGAGGTCGTCGTGGCCGTGCCCACGTTCTCGATGTACGAGTCGCGCGCGCGCGTGGCGGGCGGCGTGCCGGTGATCGTGCCGATGCGCGACGACCTCACGCTCGACGTGCCCGCGGTGCTCGAGGCCGTGACCGAGCGCACCAAGCTCATCTTCCTCTGCTCGCCCAACAACCCCACGGGGCGCAGGGTGACGCCGGGCGCGCTGCACCGCCTCTTGCGCCTGGGCATCCCCGTGGCGGTCGACGAGGCGTACGTGGAGTTCGGCGACGAGGGCGACTCCGTGGCCTCGCTCATCGCGTCGCACCCGAACCTCGTCGTGGTGCGCACCTTCTCGAAGGCCTGGGGGCTCGCGGGCCTGCGCGTGGGCTACGCCCTCGCCGCCGCGGCCGTCGCGCGCCTCGTCGCGCGCGTGAAGCTCCCGTGGAACGTCTCGACCGTGGCCCTCGCCGCCGCGCTCGCGGCGCTCGACGACCGCGAGGCCTTCGACCGCCAGCGCGAGGCCCTGCGCGCCGAGCGGCAGTACCTCCAGCGCGAGCTCCGCGCGCTCGACGGCGTCGAGGTGTTCGAGAGCGCGGGCAACTTCGTGCTGCTCGACATCCACGAGACGGGCGTCACGGCCGACGCGGTGGTGCAGTCGCTCCTGCACGACGGGGTGTTCATCCGCTCGCTCGCGAGCCACCACCTGCGCCGAGGGTACGTGCGCGTGTCGGTGGGCGCGCGCGACGAGAACCGCCGCTGCGTCGAGTCGCTTCGAAGGGTGCTGGGGCGCGGGCGGGCGCGCGCGGTCGCGCAGTAGCGCGTCGGGGGTTCAGCCGGGGCGCGAGGGCCTGATGCCCGTCTCCTCGTCGTCGCCCTCGGGCGCGTCGAGGTCGGCGTAGGGGCCGTAGAGGCGCTCGCGGAAGCGGGCCCTGATGCGCCGGCTCGCGGCGGTGAGCCACGCGGCCTCGTCGGCGTCGCAGGCACCCTCGCGCAGCAAGTCAACGGCCTGCGCGAAGAGGTCTAGCGAGCCGTCGGCCTGCGGCGCGCCGGCCGGCGACGCGGGGTCGTCGGGCGGCGCCTCGGGCTTGTCTCGGGGGTCCGGTGCCATCGGTCACAACTCCTTTCAGCGGTTCTTGAGCTCGCGGTCTAAGGTCGCGCGGGCGTCTTCAAGGATCCTACGGACGTCGCGCTCGGAGAGGAGGAGCTCGCGGGCGATCTCCCCCGCGGTCATGTCGAACACGGTGAAGCCCGCGAACACGGCGAGGCCGTGCGGGCCGACGGCGTCGAGCACGCGCGCGATCTCGTGGGCGAGAACGTAGTCGTGCGCGCGCGGCCCGACCAGCACCTCGGGCGGCGCCGCCGAGGCGCGCTCGTGGCGCACCGAGTGGCGCCGGCGGTGGTTCGCGGCGAGCTTCCACGCGGTGCGAAAGAGGTACGAGCGCGCGATCGGCTGCGAGTGGCGCTGCTCGCGGCTGAGCGAGAGCAGGTCGAGGAACATCCGTTCGAAGACCTCCTGCGTGAGGTCCTCGGACTGCTGCCGTGACAGGCCGAAGCGCCGCAGCACGCTCAACACGTACACGGAGTTCTCCCGGTAGATCCGGTCGAAGTCCCGCATCGCCTCGGTCTCGAGAGCGAGCGCCCCGGTCGCGTCAGACGCCATGTCGAAGAACCTACCCGACCTCGTGCCCCGCTGTCGACGCGTCGGGGCCACGAAGCACCCGCCCGAAAAAATCGTCAGGGGCTCCGAAAAATCACCCCGCTCGAGACATTAGAAGAGCTGAGTGATCGCGGGCCTTGGGGGCCTCGCGATCCGACGGTCACCGTGTCGTTCTGCTCCACGGAGCGGCCGGGTGACCGCACGCTTGCACGGTGGGCGTCGGCCGAATCCGACGCCGTCGCTGCCCCGCTTGGGGGTGGCGGGTCGGTCTCACGTTCGTGCCGGGTGGCCGTCGTCTGCGAGAGCGCCTTGGCTCCCGCCGCGGTCACCCGGCACGATCGGGGGGTCTTGAGCGGCTCAGGCCTCGGGCTCGCTGCGCCGGGGGCGGCGCGCGAGCTCGAGGACGGCCTTTCGAACGCGCACGGCGCCGGGGGTGACCTCGACGAGCTCGTCGCGGTCGATCCACTCCATGGCGGTCTCGACCGTGAGCACCTTCGGGGGGTAGAGCATCACGTTCTCGTCCTTGCCGTGGTTGCGCACGTTCGAGAGCTTCTTCTCTCGCACCGCGTTCACGTCGGAGTCGTTCGGGCGGTTGTGCTCCCCGACGATCATCCCCTCGTACACGGGCGTGCCGGGGCCGACGAAGAACTCCCCGCGGGGCTGGAGGTGAAAGAGCGCGTAGGGCGTCGCCTCGCCCGCGCGGTCGGCCACGATGGCGCCGTTCGCGCGGCGCAGCATCGGCCCGCCCCACGGCCTCCACCCGAGGAACTCGGTGTGCAGGAGCCCCAGGCCCTTGGTCGACGTGAGGAACTCGCTCCGGAACCCGATGAGGGCGCGCGAGGGCACCTCGAACTCGACGCGCGCGCGGCCGAAGCCGGGGTTGCTCATGCGCACCATCTGCCCGCGGCGCTCGCCGAGGCGCTGGGTGACCACGCCCACCATGGTGTCGGGCACGTCGCAGACCACGAGCTCCACGGGCTCCGAGAGCACGCCGTCGACCTCGCGCGTCACCACCTCGGGGTTGCCGAGCGAGAGCTCGTAGCCCTCGCGGCGCATGGTCTCCACGAGGATCGCGAGCGCCAGCTCCCCTCGCCCGTAGACGAGGAACTGGTCGGCGCTCTCGGTGTCCTCGACGCGGATCGCGGGGTTCTTGCGCGTCTCGCGCATGAGCCTCTCGCGGATCTGCCGCGACGTGAGGAACTTGCCCTCGCGGCCCGCGAAGGGCGAGGTGTTCACGCCGAAGCGCATCTTGATGGTGGGCTCCTCGACCTCGATGCGAGGCAGGGCCTTGGGGTCCGCGGGGTCGGCCACGGTGTCGCCGATCTCGATCACGTCGATGCCCGCGATGGCGACGTTCTCGCCCGCGCCGGCCTCGTCCGAGCGCCTGCGCGCGAGCCCTTCGTAGGTGAAGAGCGCCGCGACCTTGCCCTCGACGTTCTGCTTCGCGCCCATCACCGTGACGCGCGAGCCCTCTCGCAGCGTGCCGTCGACGATGCGCCCGATGGCGAGGCGCCCCACGTAGTCGTCGTAGTCGAGGCTCGTGACGATCATTCGAAGCGGCGCCGTGGCGTCGCCCGACGGGGGCGGAACGCGCGCGACCACCGTCTCGAACAGGGGCTCGAGGTTGGTGTTGGGGTCGTCGAGCGTGCGCTTCGCGATGCCCTGGCGCCCGATGGCGTAGAGCACGGGGAAGTCGGCCTGCGCGTCGGACGCCTCGAGGTCGCAGAAGAGGTCGAACACCTCGTTGAGCACCTCGGCGGGGCGCGCGTCGGGGCGGTCGATCTTGTTGATCACCACGATCACGGGGAAGCCCCTCGCCAGCGCCTTGCGCAGCACGAAGCGCGTCTGCGGGAGGGGGCCCTCGGCGGCGTCGACGAGCAGGAGGGCGCCGTCGGCCATCATGAGGGTGCGCTCGACCTCGCCGCCGAAGTCGGCGTGGCCGGGGGTGTCGACGATGTTGAGCTTGTACTCGCCCCAGCGCACCGAGGTGTTCTTCGCGAGGATGGTGATCCCGCGCTCGCGCTCGAGGTCGTTGGAGTCCATGACGCGCTCGACGAGCTCCTCGTTGGCGCGGAACACGCCGGCCTGGCGGAGCATGTGGTCGACGAGGGTGGTCTTGCCGTGGTCGACGTGCGCGACGATGGCGATGTTGCGGATCTTTTCTCTGGGGGTCATCAGGGCCGCGGGGCACTACCACGGTTCGCCGCGCGGGTAAAACCCCGCGTGCGAAGGTTCGTCGCGACGGAAAGCGCGGCGGCCCATCGGGGGCGTCAGGCAGACGGCTTTGCTGCGGGCGTGGGTCTGGTGACGGCGAACGCGATACGCTGCGGCGGCAACCGAGGGCTCGAGGTGCCTGCATGGGCGGGTGGCGTGCGGCGGCGAGATGGTGGGTGACGGTCATGCTCCTCGATGCCTGCTCGGCGCCGAGCGATGTCGTCGTCATGGAGTGCCCAGCGGGTCAGACCGCATGTCGCGGCGCGTGCATCACGGGCCCCTGCCCATCGTGCGCGCCGAACCTTCTGCACTGCGCGAACGATGGACCGTCCTCGTGCGGGTATGACAGCCTGAGCAACCCGCTGCGCTGCGGCGCGTGCCTCACGCGCTGCCTCTCGGGGCCGGGCTTCAACGCGGAGTGTCGGCAAGGAGTCTGCGTGTCGGAGTGCCTGACGCGCATCGTGACATGCGACGGAGCGCCGAGGGCGATCTGCGACCGCGACGTGCGCTCGAGCGACGCGCGGTGCGGGCCCTGCGAGAGGGCGTGCGCAGCCGACGCAACCTGCCGAGAAGGTCAATGTGAGCCGCGGGCGATACGACCCAAGGCGCCCATCTCGGCGCTGCGGCTGCACAGCGCGCGTCCACGGTTCCGTTGGGAGCTCGCGAACGGAGCGGACGGCGCGCGGCTGGATCTCTGCACCTCGCGAGCGTGCGATCGTGTCGAGAACTCCTGGGACATCGTCGGCACGAGCTTCCGCCCCCCGTCGCCGCTCGCGGCGGGCGTGCACTTCTGGCGGGTCACTGCGCGTCACGGCGACCGGCTCGACGGCCCCCCATCCTCACCGTGGCAGTTCGCGGTCGGTGCGGCGCCGAGCGACGCCCTGTCGACCTCGGCACTCCTCGATGTGAATGGCGACGGCCTGGAGGACCGGTTCATCTTCCAACGGTCTCCACCCGCACCAAGGTGGCGAGTCGAAGTCTACTTGAGCACCGGGGGTACAGACTCGACGGAGCCCGGCGTCGTGTTGCAGGGCAACACCTCCTGGCAGGACTTCGACCTGGGGCGCATCGGGAGTGAAGTCGAGGGTCGCGGTCCGATCGCACTCGGCGACGTCAACGGCGACGGCTTCGCCGACGTGGGGTGCGTGGAGCTCGCGCGCTCACTCTCGACGCGCGGGACCGACCTGCGGTGGTCCTCGGTGCTGGTGTTCCTCGGGGGTGCCGACGGTCCGTCGGCGACGCCGCATGTCGTCGACCTCGCCTCCACCATCGAGGTGATGGCTGCGGGCCCCGTCGGCGACCGCGACGGTGACGGGCACGGCGATATGCTGGTGCTGCTCGATCCGTACAGCATTCTGGATGGCTACGAGGTCGCCGGCGGATCGTTCGCATCGACCTGGAACCGGAGCCTCGATGAGACCTCGTGGTTCACGAATGGTGACTTCGACGCGGATGGATACGAGGACCTCGTCACGGCGAGAGCGCGAGGCACGCCTGGGTTCCCGTTTCGATACAAGGTCCACCGGGGCTCGCCTCGACGGCCCTTCGATGCGGGCAACGAGCTCGGTGACTGCGCCGCCCCGGGAACGTCGCCGTACTGGATCGCCGACGGCACCCGCGTCGTGGACTTCAACGACGACGGCTACGACGATCTGCTGCTCGCAGCGCCTCCCGGCGAACAGCGCCCCCTCTACCTCGGCGGGCCGACGGGCCTCGACGGCTCGCGCTGCGTGACGCTTCCGCCCTCGCCGTAGCCGCTCGCGATCACTGGCACCCCGTGGCATCGTCGGCCGCATGACGCAGCCCGCTGTTGCGACGGTCACCGCTCCGCGCGGTCGGCAGCCTCGCGGCGATCAGGTCGTCGTGCTGCGCGACATCCCGTGGGAGCGGTACGACGCGCTCTGCCGCGCGCGCGAAGACGCCGCCGGGCCGCGCATGGCCTTTCTCGACGGCGCGTTGGAGATCATCAGCCCCGCCCGCGCGCACGAGCACCAGAAGGAACCGCCTCGTCGGCCGCACGTACGTCGAGCGGACGCGCAGCGAGGCGCTCCCCGGCTTCGACCTTGACGCGTGCGCGCGCATCGTCGCGACGACCGAAGCGTCGCAGCGGGCCGCCGCGGTGCGCGGCTGGCGCAAGGCGCTGCGCCGGCGGTAGAGCAGCGCGACCCTACGCCCTCGCGAAGGGCCGCGCGCCGTGCCATCGTCACGCTCATGGGCGGCGACGCGGCACCCGAGGCCCGGATCGACTACGAGACCTACCTCGCCATCGAGCGCGACACGGGCCTCAAGCACGAGTGGCTCGACGGCCGCGTGTGGGCGATGGTCGGCGCCACCCCGGCGCACAACCACCTCTCCGCGCAGATGATCGTCGAGCTCTCGCGCCTGCTCGGCGACCGGCCCTGCCGGGTGTTCACGTCGGACCAGAAGATCCGCGTGCGCGCGACGGGCCTCGCCACGTCCCCCGACGCGGTCGTGATCTGCGGTGAGCTCATGCGCGACCCCGAGGATCGCGTCGCGCTCACGAACCCGGCGCTGATCGTCGAGGTGCTCTCGGATTCGACCGCCCTCTACGACCGCGGCGAGAAGTTCGCGCACTACAAGCGCCTGCCGTCGCTGCGCGACTACGTGCTCGTGTCGCAGCACGAGGCGCGCATCGAGGTCTACTCGCGCGACGAAGGGCGCCGCTGGATCTATCAAGACGCCGCGCCCGGCGAGCAGCTCCCGCTGACGGCCGTCGAGGGCGCGATCGACGTCGACCGCGTGTACCGAGGCGTCGAGCTCGAAGCGTCGCCGCGCGGAGCGTAGGACGCGCGGCTCACCCCGCGGCGGCGGCGGTGGTGCCCGTAGGCTTCTCGGCGTCCTTGCGGATCTTCACGCTCACCAGCTTCGACACGCCGGGCTCCTGCATGGTCACGCCGTAGAGCACGTCGGCCATCGCCATCGTGCGCTTGTTGTGCGTGATGAGGATGAACTGCGAGCGGTCGGTGAGGTCTCGCACGAGCTCGACGAGGCGAATGACGTTGGCCTCGTCGAGCGCGGCCTCGATCTCGTCGAGCAGGCAGAAGGGCGACGGGCGGTGCATGAACAGCGCGAAGAGCAGCGTCACCGCCGTCATGGTCTTCTCGCCGCCCGACATCGCCTCGAGGTTGATGAGCTTCTTGCCCGGCGGCTGCGCGATGATCTCCACGCCCGCCTCGAGCACGTCGTCCGACTGCGTGAGCTGGAGCATCCCCTTGCCCCCGCGGAACAGCCTCGGAAAGAGCGCCTGGAAGTGCTCGTTCACCGCGTCGAAGGTCTCGCGGAAGCGCTTGCGCGACTCGCGGTTCATCTGCGCGATGGCCGCCTCGAGCTGCGAGAGCGCGCGCTCGATGTCGTCCTTCTGGTCCTTGAAGAACTTCGCGCGGCGCTCCTGCTCGGCGTACTCCTCGATGGCCGTGAGGTTCACCTCGCCCAGGCGCTCGATCGACTTCGAGAGCTCCTCGACCTTCTTGCGGTCGGCCTCGGTAGGCACCGCGCGCTGGTGGTAGTCGACCACCACCTTCGTCAGCGCCACGTTGTGCTTCTCGGCCACGCCCGCCACCAGGTGCTCCATCGCGAGCGTCTCCTCGCGGGCGCGCATCTCGAGCGAGGCCACCTCCTTCGCGAGCGCTTCCTTGCGCTGCCGCACCGCGCGCGTCTGCCCTTCGAGCGCGCCGAGCTCGTTGCGCAGGCCGTCGTAGCGCACCTTCGCGCGCGTCACCGCGTCCTGCCGCGCGTGGGCGCCCTCGACGGCGCGCGCCAGCGCCTCGCGAAGCCCCTCGTCGCGCGTCACCGACTCGCGCTCGGTCTCGTCGAGCTTCGCCAGCTCCGCCTCGAGGCGGGCGCCGCGCACCTTGAGCTCCTCGACGCTGCGCTCCAGCCGGTGCACCGCGTTGCGCGCCGCCGTGGCCCGCTCCTTCGCGCGCGCCGCGACCACCTTCGCGTCGGTGGCCCTCGCCGCCGCGCGGTCGACCTCGGCGCGCCACGCCTGCCCCTGCGCCTCGCCCGTCATCAAGCCCTCGCGGGCGCGGTCCCTGCGCTGCCTCGCCTCTTCGATGGCGCGGTCGAGCGAGGCGTCTTCGCGAAGGGTCTCCTGCATCACGCGGTCGCAGTCGTCGAGCTCCTTGGTGAGCGCCGCGTGGCGCAGCCCGCCCTGCGCCGCCTCGGCCTCGTGGGCGCGCGCGTCGCGCTCCACCGTCACGAGCGCGAGCTCCTGCGCGTGCAGGTCGGCCTTCGACGCGTCGAGCGCCTCGGCCGACTGCTTCGCGCGCGCCCGCACCGCGTCGAGCGCCTCGGTGAGCTCCTCGACCATCACGTCGAGCGCCTCGACCTTGGGCTCGAGCGCGCGGATCTCCGCGTGCGTCGCCAGCAGGCCCGCGCCCGCGGCCTCGGGCACGCCGCCCACCACGCGCCCGTCGGCGTCGAGCACCTGACCGTCGGGCGTCACGTAGCGGTAGCGCGCGGCGCCCGCGCGCGAGGCCCTCCACGCCGCGTGCGCCGCCGCGAGCGAGTCGACGAGCACCACGTTGCGAAGGGCGTCCCAGAGCGCGTCGGGCACCTCGCGCTCGCCGCCCACCATCGCGAAGAGCATGCCCCGCACGCCGGTACCCTCGGGGTGCGCGGGCACCTCGGCGCCGCGCGCGTGGGCGCCGTCGGCCATCACCGCGGCGCGTCCCTTCTTCTGGTCGCGTAGCCGCTCGACCAGCCTGATGCCGTCGTCGAGCGTCGAGACCAGCACGTCCTGCCAGCGGTCGGCGAGCACCGCGGCCACGGCCTTCGCGAGGTCCTCGCGCACGCCCATGCGGTCGGTCACCAGGCCCATCACCGCGGGGTCTCTTCCGTCGAGCAGCGCGCGCGTGCCCTGCCCCACGCCCTCGTGGCGCTTCGCCACCTCGCGCAGCGCGTGGAGCCTCGCCGCCGTGCGCTCGCGGTCTCGCCTCGCCTCGGTGAGCCGCTGCTCGGTGCGCTCGCGCTCCGACCTCAGGGGCCCCTGCTCGGCCTCGAGGCCCGCCTTGCGCGCCACGATCTCGTCGCGCTCGCGGCGCAGCTTCGAGAGCGTCTCCTCGACGCCCTCTCGCTCTCGGGCGATCTCGGCCTGGCGCCGCTCGATCGCGCGCGACTCGCCGCGCAGCCTCGCCACGCGCTCCTCGTTCTCGCGCAGCCTGCGGCCCACGCCCAGGCGCGTGGCCTCGCTCGTGGCGAGAGATTTCTCGGCCTGGAGCGACGCCTCGCGGTGCGCCTTGAGCTCCATGTCGATGCCCACGAGGTGCTCGCGAACCTCTCGCAGGCGCTCCTCGGCGACCGCGAGGCGCTCGATCTCCTCGGCCTCGACCTGCGCCGCGGCCTCGAGCTCGCGGGCGAGCACGTCGCGCTCGGCGGCGAGGGTGCCGCTCGAGTCTCGCACCTCGCCGAGCTCGCGGTGCGCGTCGGTGGCCCTGCGCCGCGCCGAGCCCAATGCGTCTCGCAACCGCTGGAGCTCGGCCTCGAGCCTGCGGGCCTCGTTGTCGGCGGCGTAGGCTGCGTTCTGGGCTTTTTCGAGCTCGCTCTCGGCGTCGAAGAGCGAGCGGCGCACCGACTCGGCCTCGGCGTCGACGCGCGCGAGGGCCGCGTTGACGCCCTCGTGCGACGCGTCGGCGCGGGCGTGGGCGAGGCGCGTCGCGCCGTGCACCGCCACGAGCTCGAGGTACCGATGGCTGGCGAGGTAGAGCTCCAGGTCGCGCTGCTCGGCGCGCAGGGCCTTGTAGCGCTCGGCCTTCTGCGCCTGGCGCTTGAGCGACACGAGGCTCTTCTCGATCTCGGCCAGAAGGTCGCTCACGCGCAGGAGGTTCTGGCGCGTGAGCTCGATCTTCTTCTCGGCCTGCTTCTTACGGGCCTTGAAGCGGGTGATGCCCGCGGCCTCTTCGAAGAGGGCGCGGCGGTCCTCGGGCTTCGACGTGACGATGAGACCGACGCGGCCCTGCTCCACGATCGAGTACGCCTTGGTGCCCACGCCCGTCCCGAGGAACAGGTTGGTCACGTCCATGAGGCGCACGGGCGTCTTGTTGAGGAAGTAGTCGCTCGCCCCGTCGCGCCCGAGGCGCCGCGTGACCGAGATCTCGGGGTAGGCCGCGTACTCGGGCGGCGCGAGCCCGTCGGCGTTGTCGAAGGTGAGCGTGACCTCGGCGAAGCCGTGCGGGGGGCGGCTGTCGGAGCCGTTGAAGATCACGTCCTCCATGCTCTTGCCGCGGAGGTGCTTCGCCGACTGCTCGCCCATGCACCAGCGGATCGCGTCGACGGTGTTGCTCTTGCCGCAGCCGTTCGGCCCCACGATGGCCGTCACGTCGTGGTCGAACGTGAGCACCGTGCGGTCGACGAAGGACTTGAAGCCCTGCAGTTCGAGCTTGCGGATCTTCATGCGAAGAGGCGGGCGGCGACCGTAACAGACCCCGCGCCGAGATGCACACTGTCCCGCGCGTCAGCACGCCCGGCTGCCCGCACGCCGGCCTCGCTCCCATCGGAGCGTGGCCGTTGACGGGCGCGAACGCTGAACGGTAGCGTCTGCGCCCGTGTTCGCCGGGGAATCTCGCGACCCATCCCCAAGGAGCGCTCAGATGACGTTCCCGTCTCACTCTCGAAATCTCGTGCCATTGCTACTCGCTTTCGCGGCCGGATGCGCGCCGGCCGGGGAGGCGGCAAGCACATCCGCGCCCCAGCCGCTTCGCTGGGGAGACAGCGAGGTAGACTCCGACCCCGCGCACGACGGGGTGGTGCAAGTCGCAAACCTCCCTCCGTTCCGTTCTGGTGGTTGCAGCGGAACGCTGATCTCGCCGCGCGTCGTCCTCACCGCGGCGCACTGCGTGGCCGAGAACACGGGGAGTCTCCAGTACGTTCGGGTGGTCACCCTGGGCCGCCGCGGGGCGATGTTCGGCGACGACCTGCTCAACGACCCGACCGCGATGCGCGTGGTACGCTGCACCGTCGACCCTGCCGCGTACAGTCCACCGATCACGTCCTGTTTCTCGCTGTCCTCCGGAACCGCCGCGAACTCGGAGCATGACATCGCGCTGCTCGAGCTGGACCGCAGGGCCGCGCCGGACGTCTATGTGGGCGCCGACCGCGTGGAGCGGCTGACGCGGCTCGCCATCTCGCCAATCCGGCCGTGGTTCAACGCGCCAGGAGGCGGGGCATTTTCGGGCACGGCCTGGGTCGGGCAGAGCCTCATCTTCGTGGGCTACGGCGTACACTACCCTCCTTCGGGCGTGAACTATGACCGCCTTGCCGCGAGCACGACCGCGGACTTCGTAGCGGGCACATTTCGTTGGACGTTCACCGGACCGCGACCTTCGTGGGCGACCGACCCCACGAATGGCGCCACGGGCGGTGACTCGGGCGGGTCCTCGCTCTTCAGCGTGTCCGGTGTCCCTCATGCGGTCTCGGTGCATTCGAAGGGAACGGGCGCCGGGGCGATGTACGACGAGGACACGCCACTCGGTGTCGATGCGATCCGGGGCGTCGTCCTCGACGTCGCGGACCCCGCGCACCTCTACCCCCGCACGGGCGCCGTGGCGGGGGAGGTCGATCACCTGCTCGGCGACCTCGACAGCGACTTCGTGCTTCCCGACGCGAGCACCTGCGGGTTGCGCGGCGGTGTGAACTACGACACGGACGGCGACGGACTCACCAACAACCCGGCGTGCAACGGCCAGGACAACTGCCCGGGTCTTCCGAACCTGGACCAACTCGACACCGACGGCGATGACGTCGGCAACGCGTGCGACAACTGCCCCCTGATCTCGAACCACGATCAGACCGACGTGGACGGCGACGGCCGCGGCGACGTGTGCGACCTCTGCCCGAACACCGGCGTTTCAGGGGGCGATGACCCGCCCGGCATGCGCCAGCACAACTGCAACGCGACGTCGGAGATCGCGCTGGGTCGCACGCCTGCCGGAGACGCGTGCGACCCATACCCCTGCAACACGCCCGCGATCAGCGCCCCGACGATGGAGACCAGTCGCGGTCGACGGCTTCTCTGCTCGTACATCGGCATCACGGGCTGGACGGACTGCGTGCACAGCGACCAGTCGTTGTCGGTGACGTATGCGCCGCGGCGGGGCACCGGCACTGTCACGCCCGCGCCCACGACCGATCCGATGGTGAGCCCCCTTCGCCGCTGCGTATGCATGAGGCAGCGTGCAGGAACGACGGACGGCGATCTGGTTGACGCCATGACGTGCACCGGACCCGCGGGCCCGTGCCGAGCGGCGCTCGACCCCAACGGCAACGCGGACGGTTACGGCTGGGTCACCTCCGATCTGGCCGTCCCCGCGGGTGTGCCGCAGGGGACAGTGCGCGACACGCTCCCGATGATCTCGAACAGCGCGGCGCTGCTCGCGTACTCGACGTTCGGCTCCTACCAGCAAGCGCTCGACGCGTGGAGCACGGTCTCGGGTACGCGCGTGATGTCGTGGCCGTGGCAGAACTGGTGGATCCCCGCCGACCGCAATCCGCTGCCCACGAACCTGCCGCGGCCCACCCGGCGCACCACGGGGTGCCCCGGCGGGGCATCCGAATGCGCGGATCCACCCGCCACGCCCGCGGCCATGGTGTGGTGGACGCGTGCGCAGACGCCGGTGGCTCCCTCCACAGCGAGCGAGCGCGACCTTCAGCGGATGCAGGACTCGTTCATCACGATGGCGCAGACCGTGGTGCCGCCCTTCGACCGGCTGGAGGCGTACTTCCCCCGCGTCGCCAACTTCGACTGGACCATGTTCCCCGGCCTGCGGTTCGCGACGATCGCGGCGAGCGTGCCCGCCCGGCTCGACCCGATCTACTACGTGTCGCGCGAGCTGCCCATGGTCGTTCCTCTCGACGGCAACGAGGATCCGTCCGTGGTCGGGGAGTTCTTCTGGCAGTCGCCGGACCCGAACGCGCTGGTGCGTGGCATGGCGCTCGGGCTTCTCAACGTCCGCCGGGCGCAGGTCATGGCGCTGGTGCCGACGACAGGCAACCCCGGCAAGTTCCCGATCTACCGGGGCGCGGCCTACGCCGCGACGCAACCGGACGCGGAGGGCTTCCCTACGTTCTATGCGTTCGGTGGATACGACGCAATGGGCACTGAGACATCGGCCCTCTTCCGCGCCACGCCGGTCTACGCGAGTGACGGCAAGGTGAGCTACGCGTGGGAGCGACTCACCGTGGGCCTCGGTCCGTCGCCACGCCGGCAGGCCGCTCTCGGCGTGAACGCGGCAGGCACCCGCGTCTACGTGATCGGCGGCCGCTCGGTGAGCGGTACGACGAGCACCGCGTACGGCGACGCCTGGGTCTACGAGCCCGCGGGCGGCTGGACCCAGCTCTCTCTCGCGGCGTCCATGGGCGTGCGGTACGACGCGTCGATCGCCCTCAGCGACGACATGCTCTACGTCGGCGGTGGAGTCGGCCCTTCGGGTGCGGAACTGGGGGACCTCACTCGGATCGACGGACTCTCGGGCGCGTCGTGGAACTACGGGAGCGTCCTTCCAACCGGCGGACGGCCGTACCTCGCGTTCGACGAGCATGGCGACGGCATCGTGTACGGCGGCGGCTACGTCGGCAGTACCTGGTATCGCGATCTGTGGAAGGTCACGCTCCAGGGCAGCACTGCGTCGGTGGCATTCCTCTACAACTTCGCAAGCGCGGGGATGCCCGCCACGGAGGAATTCGCGCTCGTGCCCGACCTGGAGCATGGGGTGCACTGGGCGGTGCCGGGCCACGCCCTCTCCGCGCCTTCTCCACAAGGCGTCTGGTTCTTCGTCGGTGGGACGAGTAGCGCGCAGCAGCCGGGCAGCGGCGGGCCGCTCTCGCTCGCGGCGACTTCCGGTGGCGGCACGGGGACCGCGCGGTCGACCAGCCCCTCACGGAGAACGTCGCCTCCGTCGGAGGCGACGCGCGTGCAGAGGATCCGTCCTGGCGCCCTCGGTTCGACGTTGCGATGAACGTGACGTGGGCGCGTCGAGCCCTTCTTAGCCTGCTTCTCGCCGCGGTCTGCGACTGCGAGAAGCGGGCGCCTCCACGCGGCGGTTTCGACGCGACCGTATCGACAGATTGTAAGAGCCCAGGGGTCGATGCACGGTTCGAGTCGGCCGTCGACGAGAGCTCTACGTCCGACGACGGCGCGAGCATGATGGATGCGATCGATCCGCACGACGTGTCCGACGCTAACCGCCCAGACGACCGACCCGTGCGCCGCCACGAAGACCCGCCCCCGTGGGCGAGCGGGACTATGATGCTCCCAGCCCCGCGGAGTATTCCGCCAGTGATGCGTGAGCCCCTCTGCTTCGACACGGTTCCTGTCATGACGCCCGGCTTCGGGGACGACAGTCATTCGGGCTGTCTGGTCGGTGATTGGCTCTACTTCTCGGTCGGCGGTGATGTCGGGCGCGCACATCGCGTCGGCTCTGACGCTGCGCTCCTCTTCCCCGGCGACGACGGCATGCTCGCGCGCGTGGCTTGCGGCGGGTCGTCGTTCTACCTGACGATCAGCGATATCTACTCGGGGGCCATCGCGATCGTCGAGTTCGAAGACCCCGCCCGTCCCGGGGTGCTGCGCTGGCAGCGGGTGCTCGACCTCCCTTCACCCGAGCGCATCTTCGGCGGGTTCGCGTCGGTCACCGCCACCGACGCCCTGATCGCGTGGGTCTGGCAGGAGACCGGCGGCCCCTACCACCTGTACGTCTCAGGTCCGCACGGCGAGCGCCCGCGTGACCTGATGATCCCCTTCGTTCGCCCGCCGCACCACCTGCACGCCTGGCACGATCGGCTGGTGTTCGTCTCCGGCGGCGACATCTGGCTGTGGACCGTGGGGGGTGACGCGCCCGAGAACCTCACGAACGACGACCCGGACCAGTGGTACCCCTGGATCGATGGCGAGCGGATCGTGTGGGTCGATCAGCGCGACAACCCCCGCGGCGACCTGTGGTCGCCCGACAACCCCGAGATCTACGCGTTCGACCTCCGAACCCGCACCCGCACTCGGATCACGCACGACACCGCGCGCCCCGCGCTCCAGCACGCGCCCACCCTCTCGGGCGACTGGGCCGTGTGGATGGACTTTCGCAACGCGATGGCTCCCAACCCGAACGAGTACTTCACCGACACGATGGAGATCTGGGGCTACAACTTTCGCACGGGGCGCGAGTACCAGATCCAGCGCTGGGGGCGCAGCGCGTTCCCGCTGGTGAGCGGCAATCGGCTCTATTTCAACTGCGTCAGCGGCGTGACCCAGCTCGTCACCCGTGCCATGCCGCCCGCGGACTGATCGCGGCACGCCTCGCCGAGCCCGCGGCCTCTACGCCTTGGTGCCCACGCCCGTCCCGAGGAACAGGTTGGTCACGTCCATGAGGCGCACGGGGGGTCTTGGCAGTTCGAGGTTGCGGATCTTCATGGCGTGGCGCTGGAACGGCGCGCGCCCGTAACAGACCCCGCGCGAGGATGCACGGGAACGGCGCCGCCCTACAGGAACGCGTACCGCAGCGTGTACCACCCGTAGAGCGCCAGCGACGCGACGGCGAGCGCCATCACCGCCGCGGCGATCTGCTCGCGGTGCTCGTGCGCCCACCGCGCGAGCGCGCGGGCGCCGGCATCGGGCCGGGCCTCGGTCTCCGCGGCGCGCGGGCGCAGCGAGTCGATCCGGCTCGGGCGGCCCGGGGGCTCGCTCCTCGCGGGCGGCGGGTCCGA
>JBDHVF010000051.1:0-19364 GCA_039809605.1 Polyangiales bacterium
GACACGTCGCACACGCGAAAGCGGCCAGATTGACCTGCGGTTGGGATGAGTCGGCGTAGCCCGCGAGCACGCCGTCGCGCGCGGTCATCTGGATCGCGAGCTCGTCGTCGTCGCGGCGCCCGTCGTACGACGACCCGCTGGCGGTCATCGAGCGCACGCACGCCGCCCCGCCGGTCACCTCGACGACGGCGCTCGCCCAATCGAAGAAGGGCGGGGTCTCGCCGTCGGCGTCGGTGCGTCTCGCGGGCGCGTCGAAGGTCGTGTAGCCGCCCATGTGCACGGTCACCGCGCCGGGCACGGGCGCGTCGGTCGTGCACGGCGCCGCGTCGAGCTCGCGGTCGACGCGCAGCAGCGCGCGCGGCTCCCGCTCGCCGCGGAGCTGCGCCACGAGGCGCGATGGGTTCGCTCCGACGAAGCGCGCGAGGCCCGAGCGACCGTCGGGGAGCTCCACCCAGAGCGGGCCGACCAGGCCGAGCTTCACGTACCGCGCGTCGTCGCTCACTCGCCCGCTCGCGTCGACGAGGAGCCACCGCGCGAAGGCGTAGGCGCCCGCGCCCGGTGTGTCATCGAAGCGGAGGACCTCGCGACTCGACCAGAGAGCCACGTCCAGGTTCCCCGGCTCGCACCCGTGCTCATCGTTCTGCCAGGGCGAGCGCGCGTGCCTGACCGTCACGCCATAGCGCCCGCGCGCGTCCTGGTCGCTCCACGATGTGAGGTCGGCCTCGGCGGCCGCGCCGTGACCGTAGACGCCAGAGATGGTCCGCACGCGCAGCGGCGGCGCCACCAGATCGTCGTCGCACGACTCGCGCCCGCGCGGCGGTCGTGCGAGCGGCGAGCGTCCGACCAGACGCAGGGCGCAGCGCTCGCCGCGAACCCGCACGGGCACCTCATCAGGCCCCTCGGGCGCGGGTGGCGGCGAGGGCTGGCAGCGGCTCCCCGTGGCGGGGAGCACCTCGACGCGATGCTCGCGGAGAGCCCACAGGACCGCCGCGCGTTCCCAGGCGTAGGTCACCGGCGCGCCGTCGGGCGGCGGCGCATCGGGCAGGTCGTAGGTGCGGAGCCCCTCGGCGCGGGCGCGCGTCTCGCACGACCCCGCCCGCCCCTCCACGCCGTCGCGCAGCACGCGGACCTTCCCGTCGAAGGTCTCGACCACCAGCGTGTCGTCGCAGGTGCCGACCCCGCCGCCGACGAGGCCCGCGAGGGGGCGCCACGACGCGCCACCGTCGACCGTACGCATGACCGCGCCGCCGTCGAGCACGGCCGCGCCGAGGGTGCCGTCGCCGAGCGCGCGCAGCGGCGAGACGCACGTGTCGCTCGCGAACACGGGCCCGTGCGCGGTCACGAAGATCCACCGCCGGTTGACCAGCGCCTGCGCGACGATGCCCTCCTCGGGCGCGTCGTCGGCCACCACGGCGCCTCGCTCGTCGAGCAGCGCGCGCACCCGCGGCACCGAAGGCTCACGCGTGCCCGCGATGACGAAGACCCTCCCGCCCCTCCAGGCCACCGCGGTGAGGGAGTGCCGCGTGGCGCCCCCGAGCAGCGCGGCGGCGATCCGCGGCGCGGGCGGCGTCAGCCTCCGTACGACGGGCTCGACGCGCCGGTCGCAGCCCGACGCGAGACAGACGACGAAGACGAACGCGGCCCCGCGATGCGTGCCCGTCGCGACGATGGCAGACGAGCCCGCGGGCGACGAGGCAGGCGCCTCGAACGCTGGGCACCTGCTCCGAGACCGCGAGTCAGGGCTCGCGCCAGGGCCACCCGCGCTCGACACTCACATCCCGCGGTCGCGCAGCATCGCCCTGAGCCGCTCGACCTCGGCGCGCGCGTCGGCCTCGCGTCGCGCGGCCTCTGCTGCCTGCTGCGTGGCCTCTGCTGCCTGCTGCGTGGCCTCTGCTGCCTGCTGCGCGGCCTCGGTCGCGATGCGCATCGCGGCGGCGGCGGTCTCTTCGGGCGTCGGGATGAGTGTGTCTCCGCGTGCGCCGGTCGCCACCCGCAGGCGCGCCGACGAGCCGTCGCCCACGACGCGCAGCCAGCACCCGAGCTCGCGGGCGTAGACGCGGTCCTCGTTGCTCTTCTCGACGAGGTTCCACCCGCGGCGCCCCACGCGGCGATAGACCTGCCATCGGACGCGCACGCGGCTGCGGGGCGTGACCTTCGGGTCGAAGATCACCAGCTCGCGCGCGCCGAGCGAGCGGTAGCGCTCGGGGGCGCGCTTGTAGTCCTTGCGCGACTCGCGCGACACGATCTCGAGCGCGAACGAGGGGGGATGGGGCAGCTCCCAGAGCTTCCAGCAGGGGGGCGCGGCGGCCGGGTCGACGCCGGGCAGCACGTACACGTCGGGCGCCACGCGCGTCTTCGGGTCGCCCTCGACCCAGTAGAGGAACTGGTCGGCGCCCACGAAGGTCTGCCGACCGACGCTGGTGAGCCACGCGGCGACCAGCGGCCGCAACAGCTCCGCGATGAAGCGCTGGAGCGCGTCTTCCCCCATGTGATCGGACTCCGGGTAGTGAACCGGAGCGACCCTTCGCGCGGCCGCGGTCATGCCGCGGACCGTACATCACGCGCGGCGACGATCGCCATGACGTGCCCTGTCGTGTGCGTGCTCATGGCTTGCCGTCCCTCGCGGAGTCGCTCGATGCGGGTAGCCCCGCTGCGAGCCGCGGACCATCGCGCGAAACGCCGTGGAAGCAGAGGGTTCGCGCACCGCGGGGTGGCGGAAATGGGTGGCGAGGGGGTGGCGGAGGGGTGGCGGCCGCCACCCGCGGCGGAGGGCGGGCGCGACACGGTTCACGGCACGCGGTGGGCGTTGCAGGAAAGCGCGACCTTGACGCGCGCCGCGCGCGGGTGCCCATATCCGCGGCGCGCGGCCGGGGATGACGCTCAAACCATCGACCTACGAGGCCCACCTCACGACCGTCGGCGTCGACCCGCGGTCGCTCTCGCTCGACGACGGCGGAACGCTCGTGGGCGAGCCCCCGCCGCTGCGCGCGCGGCTGCGGCTCCCCGTGCTTCGCACCGAGGACGCCGAGGGCGCACCGGCCGACGTGCGGCTCTCGAAGCTGCTCGGCGAGGGCGGCATGGGCCGCGTCGTCGCCGCGGAGCAGGTGGCGCTCGGGCGCGAGGTCGCGGTCAAGCTCCTGCGCGAGGGGCGTGACGAGCGCGGCACCGACGCGCTCCTGCGCGAGGCCCTGATCGCGGGGCGCCTCGAGCACCCCAACGTGGTGCCGGTGTACCTCCTCGGGCGCAGCGACGAGGGGGCGCCGCTCTTCGTGATGCGCCGCATCGACGGCGTGCCGTGGTCGGCGGTGCTGCGCGACCCCGCCGCGGCGCCGGGCATGTTCGCGGGCGCCACCGACGCGCTCGAGCTTCACCTCGGGGTGTTCCTCGACGTGTGCGGCGCGGTGCAGTTCGCGCACTCGCGGGGGATCGTGCACCGCGACCTCAAGCCCGACAACGTGATGCTCGGCCCCTTCCGCGAGGTGTACGTGGTCGACTGGGGCGTCGCCGTGAGCCTCGGCGACGACCCGCAGCTCCCGCTCGCCTCGCAGGCCCGCGGCGTCGTCGGAACGCCCGCGTACATGGCCCCCGAGATGGCCGCGGCCGACGCGGGCGCGCTCTCGCCGCGCACCGACGTGTACCTGCTCGGCGCGGTGCTCCACGAGGTGCTCACGGGCGCGCCCCCGCACGCCGAGGGGTCGCTGCTCCAGCGGCTCGGGCACGCGTTCATCTCGCCGCCGATGAGCTACCCCCCCGAGGTGCCCGCCGACCTCGCCGAGGTGTGCCGCCGCGCGATGCGCAAGGACCCCGCCGAGCGCTTCGCCTCGGCCGACGAGCTGCGCCGCGCCGTCGAGGAGTGCGTGCGCCACCGCAGCTCGTGGGCGCTCTCCGACGAGGCCGCCCGGCGCGCGCGGGCGCTCCGCGAGGCCCTCGAAGACGCGCGCGGCGCGCGAGACAGCGCCGTCGCCGCGACGGTGCAGGACCTCTTCACCGAGTGCCGCTTCGGCTACCGCCAGTCGCTCACGGCGTGGGAGGGCAACACCGCGGCGATCGACGGCCTCCAGTCGGTGCTCGAGACCATGGTCGACTACGAGCTCTCGCGCGACCACCCGAGCGCCGCGGGCGAGCTGCTCGCGCAGATGCCGCACGCCTCGCCCGCGCTCGCCGCGCGCGTGGCCGCCGCGAAGGCCGAGCTCGCCGCCCGCGCCGCGCGCGTGGCCGACCTCGAGCGCTTTCACCAGAACGCCGACGTGACCCTCGGCGCGTCGACGCGCAACCGCGTGGGCACGCTCGTGGGCGTCGTGTGGAGCGCCGCGAGCCTCGCCGTGGGGTGGCTCGACCGCACGGGCCGCTGGCGCTTCGGGTGCCGCGAGGGCGTCGCCGCGGCGATCGTCTTCGCGCTCATGTGCTCGGCGCTCGTGGCGTGGCTTCGCCGGCACACGCCGATGAACGACGTTCAGGCCCGCTTCACCACGCTCATTCAGCTCTGCGCGTGGGGCATGGTGAACCACTGGGTGATGTGCTGGGCGCTCGGCGTCGCCATGCCCGCGGCGCTCGCGCTGTACCTCCTCTGGGTGTCGGGCGGGTGGTTCGTGGCGGCCATGCTCTACGACCGGCGGCTCCTCGGCGGGGGCTTCGCGCTCGGCGCCGGCGCGGCCGCGGCGGCGCTCTTCCCGCGGGCGATCTTCGAGATCCTCGCGGCGTCGGTGCTGACCTCGTACGCGACGGTGCTGTTCCCGCCGCCGTGGCTGGCGCGCGTCGACCCGTGGCCCGCGACGCAGCACGCGCGAGGGTCGAAGCCGCCCTGACGGCGCTTCGCCGACGGGCGGACGCCCGGGCCTCGCGGCGAGGCGTGGGTGCGCGTGGGCCCGCGCGCTCACTCGCGAGCGCCACGGCACGCGTGCTGCACGGGGGCGACGCGCTCGCAGCGCTCTCGCTGCGGCGAAGCATCGGGAGACGTCCATGAAGATCGCGCTGAAGATGTTGGCTCTGGCGCTGGCGATCACCGCGCCGTTCGTCGTGCTCGCGCAGCAGCCGCCCCACAACCCCGCGCCCTCGCACTGAACCTCTGGCACCGACGCTCGTCGCAACGGACCAGAACTCCCCACCCTCCTCCGCGCGTCGGAGCGCGTCGCCTCGGAGCCCACGTCCCGCTGCCTCGCAGGCGCACGCCCCACGTTGAAGGGTCACAATCGATGAAGACGCGGTTTCTGCTCGCGGTGCTCGCGCTCGGCGCGTGCCAGCGCGGCGCGTGCGAGCGTGAGGTGCAGACCGACGAGACGCCCGGACTCTCCCGCGCGGCGGGCGGGTCGCCCCCGCCTCTGTCGGAGCGGGTGCAGTTCCCGCTGCGCCCCCCGAGCTGCGGGTACGTCGTGCGCCCGCCGCATGCGGGGAGGATCCAGGTGCGGAGGCACTCCGAGGAGTATGGGCCGCGCCCCGACGTGCGCGCGCTGCACCTGACGTTCGTGGGCGACCCCTCGACCTCGATGGTGGTGCAGTGGAGCACCGACGAGCGCACCTACGCGTCGACCGTGCGCGTGCAGGAGGAGGGCGGCGCGGAGCTCCCCGTGGCCGAGGGCTACTCGTTCCCGCTGCCGGGCGCGACCGATCGGCGGCAGCACGAGGTTCACCTCTGCGGGCTCAAGCCGTCGACGCGCTACCGCTACGTCGCGGGGGGCGCGCGGCGCGCGGCGGCGACGCACACGTTCACCACGGCGCCCGCGGGCGCGGGCGAGGTGCGCGTGGCCGTCGCGGGCGACTCGCGCTCCGACCCGCGCGCGTGGGGCCGCGTCGCGCGCGCCATGCTCGCGCGCCGCCCCGACGCGATGCTGTTCACGGGCGACGCGGTCGGCGACGGGGGCAACGCGGCGCTGTGGGAAGCGTTCTTCGCCGAGGGCGCCGACCTGCTCGCCGAGGTGCCGGGCCTCTGGGTCGACGGCAACCACGAGGGGCGCGCCGCGGTCTACTACGACCAGTTCGCGCTGCCCCCCAACGGCAGCGAGGAGTACCACGAGCACTGGTACGCCATCACCTACGGCCCGCTGCGCGTCATCGGCCTCAACGACACCACCGTGCCGAAGCGCGTGATCGCGGGCGTCGAGGCCGGGTTCCTCCGCGACGCGCTCGCGTCCGTCGACCGCGCGGCCACGCCGTGGGTGGTGACGTTCCACCACCAGCCGATGCACACCGACGCGGTCGGCCACAGGCCCGACACCGCGACGCTCTCCGCGTGGGGGCCGCTGTTCGACGCCTGGCGCGTCGACCTCGACCTCTCGGGCCACGTGCACAACTACGAGGCCTCGGAGCCGCTGCGCGCCGGGCAGGTCGTCGACCCCACGCGCGGCACGCGCTACGTGGTGTTCGGAGGCGCCGGCGCGCCGCTCTACCCCTTTCACCCGAAGGAGCCCTGGGTGCACGCGCGCGAGAGCACGCACGGCTTCGGCGTCATCACCGCGTCGCGCGCGTCGATGCGATGGGAGGCGTTCCGCGACGACGGGAGCCTGCTCGACGCGATCGACCTCTCGCGGCCGCGCGTCGCGCAGCCGCTCGAACACGTCCCCGCGATGCGCGACCGTCGCGACGATGGCAGACGAGACCCCGAGTGACGAGGCAGGCGCCTCGAACGCTGGGCACCTGCTCCGAGACCGCGAGTCAGGGCTCGCGCCAGGGCCGCCCGCGCTCGACACTCACATCCCGCGGTCGCGCAGCATCGCCCTGAGCCGCTCGGCCTCTGCGCGCGCGTCGGCCTCGCGTCGCGCCGCCTCGACGGCCTGCTGCGTCGCCTCTGCGGCCTGCTGCGTCGCCTCGGCGAGCTGTTGCGCGGCGTCGGCGGCCTGCTGCGTCGCCTCGACGGCCTGCTGCGCGGCTTCGGTCGCGATGCGCATCGCGGCGGCGGCGGTCTCCTCGGGCGTCGGGAGGAGCGTGTCGCCGCGGGCGCCGGTCGCCACCCGCAGGCGCGCCGACGAGCCATCGCCCACCACGCGCAGCCAGCACCCGAGCTCGCGGGCGAAGATGCGGTCCTCGTTGCTCTTCTCGACGAGGTTCCACCCGCGGCGCCCCACGCGGCGATAGACCTGCCATCGGACGCGCACGCGGCTGCGGGGCGTGACCTTCGGGTCGAAGATCACCAGCTCGCGCGCGCCGAGCGAGCGGTAGCGCTCGGGGGCGCGCTTGTAGTCCTTGCGCGACTCGCGCGACACGATCTCGAGCGCGAACGAGGGGGGATGGGGCAGCTCCCAGAGCTTCCAGCAGGGGGGCGCGGCGGCCGGGTCGACGCCGGGCAGCACGTACACGTCGGGCGCCACGCGCGTCTTCGGGTCGCCCTCGACCCAGTAGAGGAACTGGTCGGCGCCCACGAAGGTCTGCCGACCGACGCTGGTGAGCCACGCGGCGACCAGCGGCCGCAACAGCTCCGCGATGAAGCGCTGGAGCGCGTCTTCCCCCATGTGATCGGACTCCGGGTAGTGAACCGGAGCGACCCTTCGCGCGGCCGCGGTCATGCCGCGGACCGTACATCACGCGCGGCGACGATCGCCATGACGTGCCCTGTCGTGTGCGTGCTCATGGCTTGCCGTCCCTCGCGGAGTCGCTCGATGCGGGTAGCCCCGCTGCGAGCCGCGGACCATCGCGCGAAACGCCGTGGAAGCAGAGGGTTCGCGCACCGCGGGGTGGCGGAAATGGGTGGCGAGGGGGTGGCGGAGGGGTGGCGGCCGCCACCCGCGGCGGAGGGCGGGCGGCGCAGCCCCATCACACCTGTCCCTCCCACGCCGCGCCGTGCGCGTGGAAGGCCTCGCGCACCCTCGCGGTCACGTCCTCGGGCAGCGGGCCGCGCGCGACGAGGTCCACGTCGCGCCGCAGGTGCTCGACGCTCGCGGTGCCCACGATGCACGCGCTCACGCCGGGCTCGTACGCGGCGAAGCGGAGCGCGAGCTCGTCCCACGCGAGGTCGCCGGGGTCGAGCTTCATGGCGCCGAGGCGCTCCCAGTACGTCTCCGCGTAGTCGCCGACGGGGCGATCGGCGAAGCGCCAGCACGCGTTGGCGAGGGGGCGCTTCGCGATCACGCCGAGCCCGCGCGCCGCGGCCTCGCGCAGCGCGCCGTCGAGCGAGCGCTGGTCGCAGAGGTTCACCGACGCCTCGACGGAGCCGAAGCGACCCGAGCGCACGGCCCACTCGAGCGCGTCGCCCTCGCCCGAGTACGCCGCGACGCGCACCTTGCCCGCGCGCACCGCGCCGTCGAGCGCGTCGACCACCTCCCCGCGCGCGAGCACCTCGCGAGGGCACGAGTGCAGGTGGAACACGTCGATGCGGTCGGTGCCCAGGCGCGCCAGGGCCGCGTCGACGCCCGCGGTGACGCACGGCCCCGTCCAGTCGGTGACGCCGTCGATGCCGTAGCCTCCCTTGGTCGAGAGCACGACCTCGTCGCGCCGGCCGCGCAGGCAGCGCGCGATGCGAGCCTCGGAGCTGCCGTAGCTGCGCGCCGTGTCGATCAGCGTGACGCCCAGGTCGAGGGCCTCGGCGAGCAGGCGCTCGGCGTCGCGATCGGACACGTCGTCGCGTCCGAGCTGCGCGGCGCCGAGGCCGAGCGCGGGGACGGTCAACCCCGTCGCCCCGAAGGCGCGCCGAGGGATCGAAGCGTGGGAGGTCATGCGCGCGACCGTACCGCGGGCGCCACCGCGATTGGACCTGCCGAGGACGCGAGTCGCCCGCGCCGTGACCATGAACAAAGCGCCGTTGTCCGGCGGCGCTCCACCGCGTGTTCACCTTTGGCGCAGCGCGAGCGCCCCGCGCGGCGATACAGTCTCACCCGGCATGAGTACGGCAATCGATCGAGGCCGCGCGGAGGGACACGTCCGCGGGCTGCGCCTCGTGGGCGACTCCGTCGTGGCGCTGCGCATCGGCAGGCTCCACCTCGTGTGGTTCGGGCCGCTGGCGGGCCTCGCCGTCGGCGTCGGCGCGTGGCTCCTCTACGCGCGCGAGGTCCAGGCGATGGACCTCTCCGCGTCGCGCTTTCACCTTCAGCTCGCGATGATCGCGGCGGGCATCGTCGTCGGCTCGCGGCTCTACGCGCTCGCGGCCGACGCGGCCACGCTGCGTCGCGACCCGCGCAGGGCGCTGCTCAAGACGGGCTTCGCGTTTCAGGGCGGGCTCGTCGGCGTCATCGCGGCGACGCTCCTCTTCGCGCGGGTCGCGGGCGCGCCGTGGACGCGGCTCCTCGACGCGCTCGCGCTCGCCACGCCGCCCGCGCACGCGCTCGGCCGGCTCGCGTGCCTGAGCTACGGCTGCTGCCACGGGCGCGAGGCCCGCGGGCCCCTCGCGATCACCTACGAAAACCCCAGCGCCAAGGCGTGCTGGGACGCGGGGCTCCGCGGCCGGCCGATCCACCCGACGCAGCTCTACAGCGCGGCGTCGAACCTGGGCTTCTACGTCGCGCTCGCGGCCCTGCTGCCGGGCAGCGCGTTGCCCGAGGGCGGCTGCGCGGCGCTCTACCTCGCGTGCCTCGGCGCGCTGCGCTTCGTCGAGGAGTCGTTCCGCGGCGAGCCCGCGCCGCGTCGCCTCGGGATCACCGTGTACCAGTGGTTCTGCCTCGCGCAGGTCGCCCTCGGCGCGGCGCTCTGGTGGCACGTCGCGACGTCGCCCCCGACGCCGCTCGCCGCCGCCGCGTTCGCGCCCGCGCTCTCGCGCGCGGCCGAGGAGTGGCCCTCGCTCGCGCTCGCGGCCCTCGCCGTCACGGCCGCGTTCGGGCTCCAGGGCGCGCGGCTCGGGACGTTCTCGCTCGACGCCGCGCCGGAGGCCCCGTGAGCGCGCCGGTGCGATGGCTCGACGGCCCCGCGGTCGATGTGCCCTTCTACATGGGCGCGGCGCTCGTGGGCTGGGCGACGCTGCTCCTCCACGTGGTCGTGGGCGTGCCCGCGCTCGACCTGTACTGGGTCTGGATCCTCTTTCTCGACGGCCCCCACCTCTGGGCCACGCTCTCGCGCACCTACCTCGACCGCGAGGAGCGCCGCACGCGCCGCGCCGCGCTCGTGGGCGCGTTCGCGTGGGCGCTGCCCGCCGCGGGCGCCCTCGCGTGGGGGCACGCCACGGGGCAGCGGATGCCCTTCGTGCTGTTCCTGGTGTTCGCGCAGCTCTGGGCCTACTGGCACGTCGTGCGGCAGCACTACGGCTTTCTCGCGCTCTACCAGCGCAAGGGAGGTGAGCCCTCGGGCGTCGAGAACCGCGTCGACGCGTGGGCCTTCTACGTGGCGATGCTCGCGCCCTTCGCGTCGTTCGCGCTGCGGCACCCGGGCGCGCGGCGCGACCTCGGGCTCGGCCCCACGCTGGGTCCCGTCGAGCGCGCGGCCGTCGCGGCGCTCGGCGCGCTCACCCTCGCCGCCGTCGTCGGGTACGTGATCAAGGAGCTGCGCCGCCGCGCCCGCGGCGAGCCCGTCAACGTCGCCAAGAACCTCTTCCTCGCGTCGTGCGTGCCGCTGCACCTCGCGGCGCTGCTGCACCCCGCGTGGTCGACGCGCATGGAGCTGCTCGCGCTGCCCGTGATCGTCACGAGCTTTCACAACGTGCAGTACAACGCGATCGTGTGGTCGTTCGGTCGCCGACGCTACGGACGCGACCCGCGCGGCGAGACCTACGGCGTGGCCGCGCGGCTCTTTCGCAGCCCGCTGGCGTGGTACGCCATCGGCGTCGCGCTCACCGTCGCCCTGCGCTACGCGAGCTGGTCGTTCGACGGGAGGTTCTGGCCCTTCACCGCCCCCGCGCGCGCCGCCGGGGTCTTCACGGCCACCGAGTACGTCAACGCGTGGTGGTGGGTGGTGGCGATGCACCACTACTACCTCGACCAGAAGATCTGGCGCGTCAGCCGCGACGCCAACGTGCGCTCGGGCCTCGGCCTCGCGCCCGCGTCGCCATGAGCGACGACGCGCGCGGCGGCGCGTGGCTCCTCGCCCTCTTCACCGCGGCGGGACTCGCCGAGGCGGCCATGTGGGGGCAGGTCAACGCCTTCGTGCCGCTCTACCTCCCGACGCTCGGCGTGCCCCCCGAGGGCGTCGCCCGGTGGACCGCGCTCGTCACCGTCGCGGGCACCGTCGCGGGCCTGGCGACCTTGCCGTTCTGGGGCGCGCTCGCCGACCGCTACGCGCGCAAGCCCGTGATCGTGCGGTCGTTCGTCGCGTACCTCGTCGGCTGCGCGCTCGCCGCGGGCGCGCGCGGCGTCGGGGCCTTCGCGGTCGGGCGC
Organism: Polyangiales bacterium; assembly: GCA_039809605.1. Lineage (GTDB taxonomy): Bacteria > Myxococcota_A > Polyangia > Polyangiales > CAISKJ01. The sequence goes on from JBDHVF010000051.1 coordinate 11,226, forward strand.
ACGCTCATGGGCCTCTCCATGGGCAACAGCGGGCTCATGATGGCCACGCTCGGCGAGCGCCTGCCGCCGCGGCGCAGGAGCCTCGGCTTCGCCGTCTTCAACAGCGCGCCGCCGCTCGGGGCCTTCGTCGCGCCGCTCGCGGGCGGCGTGGTCGTCGAGCGCGCGGGGGCGCGGGCGCTCTTCGCGCTCGACGCGGCCGTGATGCTCGCGGTCACCGCGTCGCTCTGGGTCGGTTACCGCGACCGGTACACCCCCACCACGACGCGCCCGGTGGGCGAGCTGGCGCTCGACTCGCTGCGGCTGCTCGTCGCGTCGCCGCGCCTGCGCAGGCTGTTCCCCACGCTGTTCGCCCTCTTCGGCGCGTGGATGCTCGCCAACCTCTACCTCCCGCTCGTGGTCGCCGCGCGCTTCCCGACCGAGCACCTCGCCACGCGCATCGGGTGGATCCTCGCGGGCGGCGGCGTCGCGACCGTGGCGCTCGCGCCGTCGCTCGGCGCCCTCGCCGACCGGCGCGGCCTCTGGCCCGTGCTCACCCTCTCGGCGGCGGCCGAGGCGCTCGTGTGGCCCGTCGCCGGGTGGACCACGCGCCTCGACGTGTTCACGGCGTCGTGGGCGCTCGCCAACGGGCTCGCGTCGGCGGTCTTCGCGCTGTCGTTCGTGGCGCTCTCCGACGCGGCGCCCGAGCGCGCGCGCGGGCGGGTCATGGCCTTCGCGTACCTGCCCTCGACCGCGGGCTACGGCATCGCGTCGGGCCTCGGCGTCGCGCTGGGCGCCGCGGCGGTCGAGCGGACCTTCCCCGCGGCGGCGGCGCTGACAGCCCTAGGTTGCGTGGGCCTCCTCTGGACGCGGCGCGCGCCATGAGCGCGCTCGGCGCGACGGCGCTCTTCGCCGCGGCGTGGTTTCTCGTGTTGCAGGTTGCGGCCGCGCGCGCGCGGCTCATCGGCGTGGCGCTCGGCCCGTCGCTCGGCGCGCGCGCGGGCTGCGTTGCGGCGGCCCTCGGCGCGCTCGCGGTGTGGGCGTCCCCTTCGTGGCTCGTCGCGGCGCCCGTGGGAGCGGCCCTCGCCCTGGTCGTCACCGCGGCGCTCACGGCGCGTCGGCGGCTCGACCCCGACGCGCGCTTCACGCCCGGCGGCCCCGGCGTGACGTCGCTCGACGCGGGGGGCGCGGCGCTCCGGCTCGACCCCGCGGGGCCCGTGAAGGCCGCCGTGGTGCTGGTGCACGGCACGGGCAACGACCGGCTCTACGGCTTCTGGTACCTGATCGACGCGCTGCGCGGCGCGGGCTACCGCGTGGTGACCGCGCACCTGCCGGGGCACGGGCGCGGCGGCGACGACCGCTTCGGCGTGGTCGAGGCGCGGGCGCGCATCGACGCGCTTGGCGCAGCCGCGCGCGACGACCACGACGGGCCGGTGATCGCGCTCGGGCAGAGCCTCGGGGGCGCGCTGGTGCTCGACGCCGTGGCGCGCGGCGCGGCCTTCGACGCGTTCGTGGCGGTCTCGGCGCCCTGCGAGGTGGCGCCGGGCGCGGCGGTGCTGCGCGAGCTCGGCGCGCTGCGCAGGGCCGCCGTGTACCGCACGCTGCGGTACGGCTCGCTCCTCGAGGTGCTGCCCGCGGCGGGGTCGTTCCGTCGCGCGGAGTTCCCCGTGCGGGTGGCCGGATCGGGCTCGTACGTCGACGCGGTCAAGCGCGCGGTCGCCGAGCTCGCGCTCGTCGATCGCCTGCGCGCGGCGGGCGGATCGCTGGGGCCGACGCTGCTGGTGCACGGCCTCGACGACGGCGTGGTGCCCGTCGCGCAGGCCCGCGCGCTCGCCGACGCGATGGGCGACGCGGCCGACGTGATGCTGGTGCCCGGCGTGCACCACCTCGATCCCCTCTTCGACGCGGCGCTCGTCGAGGCCGTCGTGCGATGGCTCGACGACACCGTGCGCCGCCCTCGCCCGCGCGCCTCGGCCAGCGCGCAGGATTCGTGTCAACCCGCGGCGCGCGGACTATAACCGCGCCGCGCGAAGATGCTCTCTCAGTCGCAAGCCCTCGACGTGCTGCGTTGCGGCGTCAACGTCTTTCTCACCGGCGAGCCCGGCAGCGGAAAGACCTACACGCTCAACCTCTACCTCCGGTGGCTGCGCGAGCGCGGGATCGACCGGGCCGTCACGGCCTCGACGGGCATCGCGGCCACGCACCTCGGCGGCGTCACGGTGCACGCGTGGTGCGGCATCGGCGTGCGCACCGACATCACGCCCGCGCGCATCGAGCGCATCAAGGAGATGGCCTTCACCGTGCGCCGCGTGAGGGCCGCGAAGGTGCTCGTCATCGACGAGGTCTCGATGCTCTCGTCCGCGACGCTCGACGCCGTCGACGCCGCGTGCCGCGGGCTCCGCGACGACCCGCGCCCCTTCGGGGGCATGCAGGTGGTGTTCGTCGGAGACTTCTTTCAGCTCCCGCCGGTGCGACGCGCCGACGACGACGCCGCGCCCGTGCCGCCCGCGTCGCTCGACGACTTCGCGTTCACGTCGGCGGCGTGGCGCGAGGCGAAGCCCGTGGTCTGCTACCTCGGCGAGCAGCACCGGCAGAGCGACGAGGCGTTCCTCGGGCTGCTCGCGGCGCTGCGGGCGCGCGGCGTGGCGGACGGGCACCGCCGCACGCTCGACGCGCGCTGCGGCCGGGGGCCCGCGCCGGGCGCCGTGCTGCTCTACGCGCACAACGCCGACGTCGACCGCATCAACGACGAGGAGCTCGCGAAGCTCCCCGGCGAGGCGCGCGAGTTCGCCATGTCGTCGGAGGGCCCCGAGCGGCTCGTGGCGATGCTCTCGCGGGGCTGCACGTCGCCGGCGACCTTGCGGCTCAAGCGCGGCGCGAGGGTGGTGTTCACCCGCAACGACACGTCCGAGGGCCGCTGGGTCAACGGAACGCTCGGCGAGGTCGCGGGCTTCGAAGACGGTCTGCCGGTCGTGCGCACGCGCGACGGCGCGCGCCACGTCGTCGAGCCCGCGGAGTGGGTCTTCGACGACGGCGAGCGGGTGCTCGCGGGCATCCGGCAGATCCCGCTGCGGCTCGCGTGGGCCATCACCGTGCACAAGAGCCAGGGCATGTCGCTCGACGCGGCGCACGTCGACCTCTCGCGGGCCTTCGCGTACGGGCAGGGCTACGTGGCGCTCTCCCGCGCGCGAACGCTCGAGGGCCTCACGCTCGTGGGCTACAACGACCGCGCCCTCGAGGTGCACCCCGGCGTCGCCGCGAAGGACGCGGAGTTCCGCGCGAGGTCCGACGCGCTCCGCAGGCGGCTCGTGACGAACACGCCCGAGGCGCTCGCCGCGCGGCGCGACGCGTTCGTGCTCGCGTCGGGCGGCACGCTGGCGCGCGCGGCGCCCCCGAAGAAGGGCCGCCGAAAGAAGAAGAAGCCCGAGGAGCCCCGCAGCCCCGGCGAGCGGCGCTGGGAGCGCACGATCGAGCTCGTGCGCGAGGGCCGTAGCATCGCGGACGTCGCGCGCGAGCGGGGGCGCACGCCGGGGACGATCCTCGGGCACATCGAGAACGCCGCGGACGCGGGCCAGCTACGCCGCGGCGACCTCGCGCACGTCGCCCGCGCCGAGGCCGCGATGCTCGCCGAGGTGCGCGACGCCGTGCTCGAGGCGCCGTCGGGCAAGCTGCGCCCGCTCTTCGACCGCTTCGGCGGCCGCTACGACTTCGACCGCCTGCGGCTCGCGAGGCTGCTCGTGCGCTTCGCGTGAGCGCGGGCGCGATCGCGAGCCGGGCCGCTCTCGCGCTACCCTCGGCGCCCCCCACGGAGTGACCCCGATGACCTTCGTACGCCCGCTCGACGACGCCGACCTGCCCGCCCTCCTCGCCCTGCTCGCCCCCACCGAGCCGCGGAGCATGTTCCTCGTGGGCAACGCGACCGAGTACGGCATCGCCGACCGCGGCGGCGCGCTCAACGGCCTGTGGATGGGCGCGTTCGAAGGCGACGCGCTGCGCGGGGTGCTGGCGTGGTTCCGCGGCCCCGACTCGATCACCCCCGCGTGCGAGGGCCACGAAGACGCGCTCGTGCCCGCGCTCCTCGCGCGCCTCTCGCACGTGCCCCGCGTGGTCATCGGCACGAGCGACAGGGTCCGCGTGGTGCGCGAGCGCCTGCCGCCCGCGTGGGAGGTCGCGCTGCGCCAGCGCGAGGTGCTGCTGACGCTCACGTGGGACCGCTACCGCCGCCCCGACGACCGCGCCGCGACGCCGCTCCCGCCCGAGCGCGCGCCCGAGGCCGCGGCGCTCATCGGCCTCTTGCACCGCACGTGGTCGATCCCCTCCGACGCGGGGCGCAACCTCGAGACGGCGCGGCGCCTCACGGCCGCGGGCCGCGCGCTGGTGCGCGAGCGCGACGGCCGCGCCGTCGCCATGAGCTGCGAGGCCGTGTCGTCGGGGCGCTACGCGCACGTGGGCGCCACGGTGTGCGAGCCCGAGCACCGTCGGCGAGGGCACGCCCGCGCCTGCGTGGCCGCCGTGATCGAGCGCGCGCGCGACGCGGGCCGCGCCTCGCTCGGCGCGACGCTCTTCACCGCCGAGGAGAACCACGGCGCCATCGCCCTCTACGAGTCCATGGGCTTCGCGCGCGACGCCGCGTGGGAGATGTGCTTCCTCCGCACGTGACCGTGCGCGCCCGGGCGGCGGCCGCGAGGTAGAGTGCGCCCCCACAGCACGCCCGCGAGGACCCATGAAGATCACGCTCGACGGCCTCGACGGCCGCAACTTCACCCTGCGAATCCCCCGCGACGGCGGCGGCGAGCACGTCGTCGCGCTCCACGACGCCCGGGCGCTCCGCGGCGCCTACGAGCACGACGCCGCGCGCTTCTCGCTCGCCCCCGTCGAGGCCGACGCCCTCGTCGGCGCGATCGCCTGGGCGCTCTCCGACGGCGCCGTCGAGCTCGCGGGGCCGCTGACGCTCGGCGCCACGCGCGTCGCCCTCGAGATCCGACGTGACGACCGCGCGCCGGGTGTGACGGGCGACGTCCGCTGCGCCTCGCTCGAAGCCCCGACGCTGAGGGTCTCCCTCACGGCCCTCGCCGCCGGCGGGTCGCTCTCCCTCCGCGGGCTCTCGGCGCGCCACGACGTCGCCGCCGACGCGTGGGCCGCCGCCGCCGACGCGCTCGCGACGCGCGGGCTCTCCGTCGCCCGCGGCGCGCTCCGCCTGTCGATCGAGGCGCTCGACGCGGGCCCCGTCGCGGCGCATCACGGCGGCGGCGCGACCGACGCCTCGCTCGCGACGGTGACGGTGACGGGGCTCCGCGCGACCGTCGGCGAGGTCGTCGACGAGGCCGCGCGCGCGACGCTGACGGGCCTGCGCGTGAGGCGCACGCCCGAGGGGCTCGGCGTCGAGGTCGACGCGGCGGAGCTCGCGGGCGTGGCGGTCGCCCGCGGGCAGCAGCGCGTCGAGGCCCCGGCGCTCCAGGTCACGGCGCTGAAGTACGGCCCCGGCGGCGCGTCATTCGAACGGCTCGCGGCCGAGGAGCTCCGGGTCTCGGTCGCGGGGCTCGGCGAGCGCGGCGCGGAGCCGGCGGAGGCGGCGCCCGCGGCCGAGGCGAAGGCCGACGGGCCGCAGACGCTGGGGGTCGACCTGCCGTTCCTCGACGCCGTGGCGGGGCTGCTCGAAGCCGACACCGAGGTCGACGTGAAGGTGCCGTGGATCGGGCGCCGCGTGGCGACCCATCGGCTGCGGCTCTCGATCGACGAGGGGGCGTTCGCGTTCAAGCAGCTCGAGCACGGGCTCTCGAAGCTCGAAGACGCCGTGCTCGATTTCGAGGTCGACGACCAGGGGCTCTACTTCGAGGTCGACGCCGTCGTGTGGAAGCGCACGCTCCTCCGGTGGCCCCTCGACGGCGACGACCTCGCGCTGGCGCGCGAGGGCCGCGTGCGGCTCCGCACCTTCGCGCGCCCGAGGGTCGAGGCCGCGTCGAGTTCGAAGCCCGCCGCGGCGAGCGAGGAGGCGGCCGACCCTCGCTTCGCGCTGCGGCGCGTGTCGATCGACGGCATCCGCGTCGAGCTCGCCATCGGGGGATCGTCGACGCTCCCGCTCGCCGGGGGAACGCTCCGCCTCGGCCACGCCGGCGCCCCCGCGCTCGGCGCGCTGCGGCTCGGCGGCTCGCTCTCGCTCGACACGACGCGCCCCGCCGACGACGCGACGCTCTCGCTCGACCTCGAGGCGCTCGACGCGGGCGCCGACGGCATCGCGCTCGGCGCGCGGCGGATCGACGTGGCCCGCGCGCGGCTCGGACGGATCACCGACGGGCGGATCACGCTCCGTGGCGTCGCGCCCGCGTCGGTGGCGGGCACGCTCGGCGCGCTGTCGGTCGACGGCTTCACGCTCGCCGAGGCTGATCCGGCCCGAGCCTGATCGGGCGCGCGGAGCGAGGGAGCGCGCTCGATGTTCCCCTCGCCGCGCCTCTACGGCAGCACCTTCGCGAGCTCCTTCTTGCAGACCTCGGGCAGCGCGCCGAGGGAGGCCCGCGCCAGCGCCGGGTCGGCCAGCGCCAGCGCGGCGGCCCACCCTCGCCGCTCGGGCGTGCGCGCCGTCGCCGCCTTCGTCAGCATCTCGAGCAGCGCGGGCCCCGCGTCGGCGCCCATCACGTCGACCGCGTCGAAGTGGTGCTCCAGCAACGGCCAGCCCTGGTAGTCCTTCGCCAGCGTCAGGGCGAGATCACCGTCTCGGAGCGAAGCCAGGAGCAGCAGCGGCTGCACGGGGCAGTCGTCGACCGGGGTCGCGAGCAGCTCTCGGGCGGCGGCCGCGGCCCACTCGGGCTCGGTCGGGAAGAGGAACGCCAGGTGGACGCGGTCCTCGAGCGTGCCCGACCGACGCTGCGATTCGGCCGCGACGCGCGCGACGGCGTGCGCCGCGGGGTCGAGGGCGATCACGTGGCGCCGCAGCGGGGCCATGAACTGCATCCGCCGGATGCTCACCCGGTCGAAGGCTTCGCTCTGGGGCGAGCACAGGGTCCAGTAGTCTTGGATGCCCGTGCCGCCATGGCCCGAGGGCGCGTAGGGAAGGCCGCGGAAGAACATGTCGAGCACGAACGCGACGCCTTCGCGCCCGACCCAGAGGTCGACGAGCAGGCTGGCGCGGCGCTCGTACTCGGCGTCGTCGCTCATGGGGCGGACGCTGACCGAGCGCGCCAGCTCGACGACGGGATCGAGCCTCGCGCCGAGGTCGCCCGTGTCGAAGGCGCTGCGCATGGCTCGCATCGCGTCGCGGATGGCCGGCGCGGAGCCGTCGATCTCGGCGGCGCGCTCCCTGGGGCCGAGGCCGGGCTCGTTCACCGCGTCGCGGAGGAGCCGCCACGCCTCGTCGGCGCCGTGGCGCGGGCGCCTGGGGTCGAGCGGATGGGGATGGAGGGGGCCGTGGAGGAGGTTTCGCTGGGCTCGGGTCCAGGGGAGCTTCGTGCTCGCCTCGAGCTCGGGCGCGGACTCAGTTCGGGCGGGCTTCGTGGTCTTCTTGCCAGGCATGGGGCGGCCGAGTGTGGCTCAGTTCGCGGGTGAATTCATGTGCGTGACGCCACCGCGGGGGCGACCGGCCTCGGATCGCGGCGCGGTCGCATCGCGTCGGTCGCGCTACATGACGCAGCGGCCCGCGACGCACGCCTGCCCCGGCGCGCAAGCGGTTCCGCACGCGCCGCAGTGGTACGGGCTCGTCTGGAGGTTGACGCAGTCGCGGTCGCACAGCGTCAGCCCCGGCGAGCAGCTCGCCGTGCAGTACGCCACGGCCTGCGTGCCGGCCCCCGGCATCGTCATGTCGCAGACGCGCCCGTTGTCGCACTGGAACGCGCCGAGGCCGCAGTTGGCGCCGTCGGTCGGCACCTCGACGCAGTCGCCCGTGGTCCTGCCGTTGGTGGTGCCGGGCGGGCAGCTTCCGGTGAGGCATCGGCCGAAGGCGCAGACCTGGCCCGCGGGGCACACGTTGCCGCACGCCCCGCAGTTCAGGTGGTTGCCGCGCAGGTCGGCCACGCCGCTCGCGCCGCAGTAGATGCGAGGGTACGTCGTCGCGCTGCCCGGCAGCGTGGTGCAGCGGCCCGAGACGCAGATCTGTCCCGGCGTGCAGGCGTTGCCGCACGCGCCGCAGTGGTAGACGCTCGTCTGCAGGTTGGCGCAGTCGCGGTCGCACAG
>JBDHVF010000052.1:0-19305 GCA_039809605.1 Polyangiales bacterium
GCCGCCGCCGCCGCCGCGCGGGCCGCCGCGACCGCCGCCGCCGCCGCCGCCCTCGCGCTCACGCGCCTCGTTGACGGTGAGCGTGCGGCCGTCGACGTTGCGGCCGTTGAGCGCGTTGATCGCGTCGTTCGCCTGGGCCGCGTTGGCGACCTCGACGAACGCGAAGCCGCGGGGGCGGCCCGTCTCGCGGTCGGTCACCATGTGAACGCTGGTGACCTGGGCGCCGTTCTGCTCGAACAGGCCGCGGAGCTGGTCTTCGGTGGTGGAGAACGTGAGGTTGCCGACGTAGAGCCTGGTTCCCATGATGCGTACCTTCTCGCCTGCGTGATTCTAGGATCGCGCTGTGTCGTGGGGCGTTGTCGCCCCGAGTTGTTGCCGCGCGGTGGTGTCACCGCGGGGCACCTCGTGTTGAGCAGATTGTCCGGCGAGCAATTCAGTGACGAATGCACGGGAGGCAAACAGACCCGAACGCGAAGAGCGCGGGAAGACTACCTCTCGCCGCGGGGAAGTCAAAGCCTTCTCGAACGATCTTGGAGGTCGCGTGCTATGCCGCCTTCTCGACCGGCGGGGGCCCCGGGGCGAGGGTCATGTCCTGGGCGATGCGCTGCTCGTCCTGGTGCTCGTGGCGCGTGTCGCGCCACGAGTCGCGGATGCGGGCGGCCACGTAGAGCGCGGGGAACGACAGGAAGAGCCCCACGAGCCCGAAGGCGTGCTCGAACAGCACGAGCGACGTGATGATGACGAAGCCCGGGAGGTTGACGTGCCGCGCCGTGAGCCGCGGCGAGAGGTAGTACGACTCGATCTTGTGGAGGAGGAACGTGCTCACGAAGAACACCACGACGCCGACGGCGCCCTTGTGCACGTAGGCGAGCACGGCCATCACCGCGCCCGACACCACGCCGCCCACCACGGGGATGAGGGCCATCGCGAAGAGGAAGGCCATGAGCGCGGGCACGCTCGGCAGGCCCATGACGAGCAGCACGGGCAGGGTCACGAGGGTGTTGACGAAGGCCACGATCACCTGGAGCTGCGCGGTGATCGAGATGGCGTCGCAGAGGTACGAGAAGTACCGGAGGAGGATGCGCGGGGTGCTGTCCTCGTCCATCGACTCGCGCCACGCCTCGAGCTTGTCGCCCTCGGCGAGGAAGACCACCGCGAGGATGAGCCCCATCACCACGTACACCACGCTCTTGCCCACGGAGCCGAGGAAGCCCACCACGCTGCCCGCGTAGTGCTGGGCCTTCTCGATCACGTTGCCGGTCTGGAGCGACTCCATCTGGTCGAAGCCGCGCGCGTGCATCCACACCTTGAGGTGCTGAAACTGCCCCTCGACGTCGGCGCGCACCTGCGGCACCGCGGGCACGACCTTCGTCCACCCGACGTAGCCGAGCGCGGCGAGGCCCGCGAGCACCAGCAGGATCTGGAGCGCCACGCCGAGCATGAGCGGCACCCTGAAGCGGTCGCGGAGGAGGCGCGCCCCCGTGCCGAGCGAGCGCTCGAAGAGCACGAAGAACACCAGCAGGATCGCCAGGTGCCGGAAGAGGTAGAGCAGCCCGACGAACAACCCCAGCACGATGACGCGCCGGATGTTCCGGTCGTTGAAAAACATGCGCATGGACGGAGCGTCTCCCCTCGGCGCGTCGCCTAGCGGTGGTGGTGGTGGTCGTGGTCGTGGTCGGGCGCGCAGCGCGCGTCGACCCAGTTGATCCAGTAGGGGCCGTCGGGGCCCCACTCGCGCTTCCACACCGGCACGCGGGCCTTGATCTCGTCGATGAGCGCGCGGCACGCGGCGAAGGCTTCACCACGGTGGGGCGCGCTCGCGGCGCACACGACGGCGAGGTCGCCCACGGCGAGGCTCCCCACGCGGTGGTGCGCGGCGAGGCGCGCGCCGGGGAAGCGCCCCGAGAGCTCCGCGGCGATGCGCTCCATCTCCTTCACGGCCATGGAGCCGTAGGCCTCGTACTCGAGCCGGGCGACCGCGCGGCCCTCGTTGGTGTCGCGCACCACGCCGAGAAAGACGTCGACGCCGCCGGCGCCTGGGTGCGCGACGGCGGCCACCACCTCGTCGACCGAGAGCGCCCGGTCACGGACTTCGAACGCGCCCACGTCACCCCTCGCGCTTCCAGTGGCCCGATCGGCCGCCCGACTTCTCGACGAGCTCGACGCGCTCGATGGCGACGCCGCGCTCCATGCCCTTGACCATGTCGTAGAGGGCCAGGGCGGCGACCGAGGCGGCCGTCATGGCCTCCATCTCGACGCCCGTGCGGTCGCGCGTCTCGGCCGCGGCGGTGATGTCTGCGCCCGCGTCGGTCCACGCGACGTCGACGGTCACGCGGGTGAGGGCGAGGGCGTGGCAGAGGGGGATGAGGTCGGGCGTGCGCTTGGCGGCCATGATGCCCGCGAGGCGCACGGTGGCGCCCACGTCGCCCTTGGGCGCGTCGTGCGCGCGCAGCCGGGCGACGGTCTCGGGGAGCATGCGCACCGTGGCGCGGGCCACCGCGCGGCGCGCCGTCACGGGCTTGTCGCCCACGTCGACCATGTGCCCCGCGCCGTCGGCGTCGAGGTGCGTGGGGCCCTTCGGGTCGGTCATACGGCCGCGGACGCTACCGCCGTTCGCCGCGCGTTTCCATCGCCCGCGGGCTGTGTTAGAGCGCCGGGCGTATGTCCCACCGCATCGCAGTGATCCCGGGTGATGGCATCGGCGTCGAGGTGATCCGCGAGGCGTCGCGGCTGCTCACCACGCTCACGGAGCGGCGCTCGCTCGGCCTCGACCTCTGGCCGCTCGACCTCGGCGCCGAGCGCTACCTGCGCGACGGCACCACCATGCCGCCCGCGGTCTTCGACGAGATCCGCGACACGTGCTCGGCCATCTTGATGGGGGCCGTGGGCGACCCGCGGGTGCCCTCGAACCAGCACGCGATCGACATCCTCTTCGGGTTCCGCTTCGGGCTGGAGCTCTACGCCAACGTGCGCCCGGTGCGCTGCCTCGCCGACCGGCTCTCGCCGCTCAAGCACTTCGGCGCCGACAAGATCGACTTCGTGATCTTTCGCGAGAACACCGAGGGGCTCTACGTGAACGTGGGCGGCCAGGTGCGCCGCGGCACGCCCGACGAGATCGCCATCAACGAGGACGTGAACACCCGCCGCGGCGTCGAGCGGATCATCCGCGCGGCCTTCGAGTACGCGCGCACCCGCGGCCTCGCGCGGGTGCACATGGCCGACAAGAGCAACGCCATGCGCCACGCGCACGAGCTGTGGCTCCGGGTGTTCCGCGAGGTCGCGAAGGAGTACCCCACGATCGAGCCCGTGCACGCCTACGTCGACGCGCTGGCGATGTACATGGTGCAGGACCCGTCGCAGATGCAGGTGATCGTGACCTGCAACCTCTTCGGCGACATTCTCACCGACATCGGCGCGGCGCTGCAGGGCGGCCTCGGGATGGCGGGCAGCGCGAGCCTTCACGCGGGCAAGCGCATCGGGCTCTTCGAACCCGTGCACGGCAGCGCGCCGCCGCTCGCCGGCAAGGACGTCGCCAACCCCTTCGCGTCGTTCCTGACCGTGGGGATGATGATGTCGCACCTGGGCCACGCGGACCTCGAGGGGCTGATCGAGGGCTGCGTGCGCGAGTGCGTGCTCGCGGGCGAGTGCACCCGCGACGTGGGCGGCGCGCTCGGCACGCGCGCGGCCTCCGAGGCCTTTCACCAGCGGCTCGAGGCGAGGCTGCGGTAGCTACGGCTCGGTCACGTACACGAGCACCTCGTAGTCGACCGTGGCGCTCGGCGCGCGGAACGAGGGCACGCGCACCGCGCAGAGGGCCTCGCCGACGCACGCGGCCTGCTCGCGCGTGAGCGACACGCCGGGGAAGGTGAACTCAGTCGGCGCCCCGTTGCTCGAGAAGAGGCCGTGCGCGGGCAGGCGGCCGCGCGAGTCGGCGGGGGGGTGGCACGCCACCACGCGGCGCTCCACGGGCAGGAACGACCGCACGATCGACGCGTTGCTCGGCTCGTAGGGCGACTGGGTGCTCGGCACCGTCGAGGGGGCCGTGCCCTCGCAGCGCACGCGCGCCTGGCCGTCGAGCGCGGCCTGCTGCGCGTGCAGCTCCCCGACGTCGCCGCCGCCGCGGACCACGGGCGTCCCGAAGGAGGAGCGCGGCGAGGTGCGGGCCTCCATCGCGCCGCCGTCGGGGCGGCGGTCGCTCGCGCGCGGCGCCGCGGGCACGAGCGTCAGGCCCGTGGGCGCCGCCGACTCTGCGCCGGTCGCCTCTCGCTGCGTCGCCGGGCGCTGGGGCTGTGCCACGGGCGCGGCGGGCTGTGCCGCGCGGCGGCGGCGACGTCGCGGCGTGGTGTTGGTCACGACGGTCTGGGGGGCGGTGCTCGCGCAGCCTTCGCTCAGCGCGAGGGCCGCCAGCAGCAGTGGGAGCGTGGTCTTGAGCATCATCGCAACGTCTCCGGTGGGGCGCAGCAGCGTCCTAAGCACGACCCGTGCGCAGGGGTGAGCGTGCGCGCGCTTGCGGGTGACGCAAGCGAGGCGCTCCCCTGCGGACGCGATGTCCGCGCCGGTCTCGAAGAGAGAGAACGGCGGACGCGGCGGGGACCATGAGCCAGCGCCCTCACTGGTTGCGCGCGGCGGGCGGGAGGGTTCACGCGGGCGCCGCGGACGGGGCGTTGCCGTCAACTTCTGCGCTGCGCGAGCGGTGTATTGACACCCGCGGGGGGTACTGACTAGCGTCCCGCCCGCCGCGGGGCGCCCCCTCGCGTTTTCGCGGCGGTTTCAGAGGGCGCGACGAGCGCGGGATCACCGCGGCGCGCGCCGGAAAGCAACAGCACCCCCCCATGGCGTTCGAGCTCACCCCCGACCGCAAGGCGATCCTCGACGAACTGCTCCCTCGCTACCCGACGAAGCAGGCGCTGACGATCCCCCTCCTGCACCTCTGCCAGGAGCAGAACGGTTTCATCAACGAAGACGTGGTCGCGTACGTGGCGAAGACCCTGGGTCTCTCGACCGCCGACGTGCAGAGCGTCGTGACCTTCTACACCCTCTTCATGCAGCAGAAGGTCGGGCGCAACGTGATCTGGGTGTGCCGCACGCTCTCGTGCGAGCTCGCCGGCGCGCGCGAGATCACGCACGCGCTCGAGAAGAAGCTCGGCGTGCACTGCGGCGGCACCACGAAGGACGGCGAGTTCACGCTGCTCAAGGCCGAGTGCCTCGCGGCGTGCGCGGGCGCGCCGATGGTGCAGCTCAACGACCGCTACTTCGAGAACCTCACGGTCGAGAAGCTCGACGCGATCCTCGACGAGGCGCGCAAGCGCCGCGACGAGAAGGTCAAGGGCGCGTTCTCGCCCGTGGGCATCCACGCCAACCCGGGGAGCAAGTGACGATGGCCGTCGAGAACCCCCGCATTCTTTCGAAGAACTACGGCACCCCCGAGAGCTGGACGATCGACGCGTACGAGCGCGCGGGCGGCTACCAGGCGCTTCGTAAAGCGCTCGAGATGGAGCCCGCGAAGATCGTCGACGAGGTGAAGGCCGCCAACCTCCGCGGGCGAGGCGGCGCGGGCTTTCCCGCGGGCGTCAAGTGGAGCTTTCTCAAGCCCGTCGCGGGCAAGCCCAACTACATCGCGGTGAACGCCGACGAGGGCGAGCCGGGCACCATCAAGGACCGCACCCTGATGGAGAAGGACCCGCACCGCTGCGTCGAGGGCTTCATCATCTCGGCCCTCGCCCTCGATGTGCACACGGTCTACTGCTACATCCGCGGCGAGCTCGTGCTCGCCATCCGGCGGATGGAGGAGGCCGTGCGCGAGGCGCGGCGCAAGGGCTACCTGGGCGACCGGGTGCTCGGCAAGGACTTCAAGCTCGACATCGTGATCCACGCGGGCGCCGGGGCGTACATCTGCGGCGAGGAGACGGCGCTGCTCAACTCGCTCGAGGGGCTGCGCGGCGAGCCGAGGCTCAAGCCCCCGTTCCCCGCGGTGGTGGGCGCCTTCGGCGCGCCCACGATCGTGAACAACCTCGAGACCCTCGCGACCATCCCCACCATCCTCGAGATGGGCGGAGAAAACTTCTCGAAGCTCTCGCGCATCCACGACCTGAAGGACGGCGGCGTGCGCCTCTACGGCGTGTCGGGGCACGTGAACAAGCCCGGCGTGTACGAGGCCCCCGTGGGCATCACGCTCCGCGAGCTGGTGTACGAGCTCGGCGGCGGCGTGCGCAAGGGCCGCAAGCTCAAGGCCGTGATCCCCGGCGGCAGCTCGACCCCGGTGCTGCGCGAGGAGGACGTGGTGAGCGCCCCCGACCCCAAGCACCCGCTGCACCGCTGGCACGGCAAGAGCCACCTCGACGTGCCCATGGGCGTCGACACGATGCGCGCGCTCGGCACCATGCTCGGCACCTGCTGCGCGATCGTGATGGACGAGACCACCTCGATGGTGCGCGTGGCCGAGAACCTCATGAAGTTCTACGGCCACGAGTCGTGCGGCCAGTGCACGCCCTGCCGCGAGGGCTGCCCGTGGATGGCGCGGCTCTGTACGAAGTTCGCGGAAGGCACCGCGACGCGCCAGGACCTCGACACGCTCTACGACGTGGCGAACAACATCCTCGGCAACACCATCTGCGCGCTCGGCGACGGCGCCGCGATGCCCATGCTCGGCATCCTGAAGCTGTTCCGCCACGAGTTCGAAGCGGCCATCGGCCACGAGCTGCCCTCGTGGGGAGGAGTGAACGCGTGAACCCGTCTTCTCCGTCGGAGCTCGTCGCCTTCGGGTTCTTCGCGGCGCTCGCCGTGGTGAGCGCCCTGGCGACGGTCACGCTCCGCAACCCCATCCGCAACGCGGTGGGGCTCTTCGTGCACGTGATCTCGCTCGCGGGGCTCTACATCACCCTCGCGGCGCACTTCCTCGTGGCCGTGCAGCTCATCGTGTACGTGGGCGCCGTCGTGGTGCTCTTCGTCTTCGTCATCATGCTCCTCGGGCCGGGCTCGCAGACCGCGAGCGACGCCACGGGGCGCGTGCCGCGCGTGCTCGGCGCGGCGGCGGTGGTCTCGCTGGGCCTCGTGCTCGCGGGCAACGTCTACCGCCTCGCGCCCCCGCGGCCCGCGCGCACGGCCGACTTCGGCACGCTGCGCCACGTGGGCGAGCACCTCTTCGGCCCCGCGGTGCTGCCCTTCGAGATCGCCTCGGTGCTGCTCACCGCGGCCATGGTGGGCGCCTTCGCCGTCGCCAGGGCGCACCAGCACAAGGTCAAGATGACCACCGAGACCAACCCGCTGCCGAAGCACGCCGCGTCCGACGACGACGCGCAGGGAGACCAGGCATGACCCTCACGCTCGGGCACTACCTCGCCCTGTCGTCGGTGCTCTTCACCATCGGCGCGGCGGGCTTTCTCTACCGCAGGAACGCGCTCGTCGCGCTGATGAGCATCGAGCTCATGCTCAACGCGGTGAACCTCACGCTCGTGGCCGCCAACCGCTGGCAGCCCGCGGTGGCCGGCGCCGACGGCACGCTCTCGCCCGCGGTGCCGAACGGGCACACCTTCGCGTTCTTCGTCATCGCCGTGGCCGCCGCCGAGGCCGCCGTGGGCCTGGCGATCGTCCTGTCGTTCTACCGCCTTCGCAAGACGGTCCGCACCGACGCGGCCGACATGCTCCGAGGCTGAGGCCCTGCACCCCATGAACCTCCCGGACATCAGCCATCACCTCGTGGCGCTCGCCGGGGACCAGATCTCGGTCCTCGGCCTGCGGATCAACCTCGGCAACCTCACCGACACCACGCCCGACGCGTACTCCGTGCTCGGCTGGATCGTCTGGCTCCCCGTGATCGGCGCGCTGATCAACGGCATCTGGGGCAAGAAGATCGGCCGCCAGGGCGTGTACATCGCGGGCATCGGCGCGGTGGGCGCGTCGTTCCTGCTCTCGCTCCTGGCGTTCTTCACCCTGCTCAAGTCGGGGCACGCGCCGGCCGAGGCCGCGCAGGGCGCCGAGGGGGCCGCGGGCGAGGCCGCGGGCGCCGCCCACCACATGCTCTCGTACGTGGCGCGCGCGCCGTCGTTCCAGCAGGTGATCGACGGCGTGAAGCTCCAGTGGGCGCCGTGGGACTGGTTCCTCGCGCCCACGGGGCCGCACTCGGGCGAGATGATCCGCATGCGGTACGTGCTCGACCCGCTGTCGGGCGTGATGCTGCTCGTGGTCACCGGCATCGGCACGCTGATCCACGTCTACTCGTCGGGGTACATGTCTCACGACGGCAGCTACGCGCGCTTCTTCGCGTACCTGAACCTGTTCATCTTCGCGATGCTCAACCTCATCCTGGGCGACAGCCTCGTGCTGCTCTTCCTGGGGTGGGAGGGCGTGGGCCTCGCCTCGTACCTGCTCATCGGGTTCTGGTTCACCAACGGCACGTACGCCTTCGCGGGCCGCAAGGCCTTCATCGTCAACCGCATCGGCGACGCGGGCCTGCTCCTCGGCATGTCCATCATCGCGTGGAAGGGCGGCACGTATCACTTCGAGACCCTGCGCCACCACGTCGCCGAGGGCGGCGCCGCGTGGAGCGCCCTCACCGAGCGCACGGGGCTCGGGAGCTTCCTCGTCGACGCGCTGCCCTTCGTCGGCTCGATCCCCTCGCTGGCCGCGAAGTTCGAGGCCATGAACCCCACCTGGGGCGGCCTCGCGTGCCTGCTCCTCTTCGTGGGCTGCTGCGGCAAGAGCGCGCAGTTCCCGCTCTACGTCTGGCTGCCCGACGCCATGGCGGGCCCCACGCCCGTCTCGGCCCTCATCCACGCGGCCACGATGGTCACCGCGGGCGTCTACCTCCTCTGCCGCATGTCGTTCCTCTTCGTGCACTTCACGTCGGTGATGAACGTCATCGCGGTCGTGGGCGCCTTCACGGCCCTCTTCGCCGCGACCATCGCCGTGACGCAGGTCGAGCTCAAGAAGGTGCTGGCCTACTCCACGGTGTCGCAGCTCGGGTTCATGTTCATCGGCTGCGGCGTCGGGGCCTTCACCGCGGGCTTCTTCCACGTGTTCACGCACGCGTTCTTCAAGGCCTGCCTCTTCCTCGGCGCCGGCGCCGTGATGCACGCCTGCGGCGACCGCCAGGACGTGCGCGAGCTCGGCGGCCTGCGCAAGTACCTGCCCGGCACCACGCTCACCTTCGGCGTCGCGACCCTCGCCATCATCGGCACGCCCTTCCTCTTCTCGGGCTTCTACTCGAAGGACGAGATCCTCTTCCGCGCGTTCGCGCACACGTGGGCGCCGGGCCTGGGCAAGGTCGTGTACGTGATGGGCGTGCTCGCGGCGACGCTCACGTCGTTCTACATGTGCCGCGTGTTCATCCTCACCTTCCTCGGTGAGGGCCCGGCGTACCTCGAGAAGGCCGGCAAGCTCGGCGCGCACGCCGACGCCCACGCGGCCCACGACGACCACGCCCACGGCGCGCACGACGCGGTGAACGAGGGCCACGGCGACGACGTGCACGCGCACCACGACCCGAACCCGATCCCCTCGGAGGCGGGCCGCGACATGAAGCTCATGGTCTACCCGCTGTGGGTGCTGGCCGCGGGCTCCATCCTCGCGTCGGTGCTCGGGCTGCCGCACTGGATGACCCACCGCGAGGGCTCCCTCGCGTCGTTCCTCGAGCACCCGGTCGCCGACGGCATGCAGTCGCTCCAGGCGCCGACGATCGAGCGGCTGCACCACCTCGAGATCCCCGCGATGATCGGCGGCATCGCGGCGTGGGCCGTGGGCGCGGGCCTCGCGTACTGGGTCTACGTTGCGCAGAGGGGCGAGCCCGCGCAGCGCGCGTCGGAGGCCCTGCCGAAGCTCTACCAGCTCGTGGTCGACAAGTGGCGCGTCGACGAGCTCTACGACCTCCTCTTCGTGCGCTCGCTGCGCGCGTTCGCGTCGTTCGTGGCGATCGTCGACCGCTTCGTGATCGACGGCGTGGTGAACCTCGTGGGCTTCATCGCCCTCGGGCTCGGCAAGCTCCTGCGCCCGCTGCAGTCGGGCGCGGTGCAGGTCTACGGCGCGTTCATCGCGCTCGGCGCGATGGCGATCTTCGCGTGGGCCGTGGGCGCCCCCGCGGCGGCCATCTCGCAGAAGGTCGAGAACGGCGTCGCGCGCCTCGAGGCCGCGGGAGGCCCCGGGTACACGTACCGCTGGGCGACCTACGAGCCCAACCGCGAGGCCGCGGCCGACACGATCGACGCGCGCTGCCCGCTCGACCAGCAGGCCGCGACGGCCCTGCAGCGCGCGGGCGAGGCGTCGCCCGAGGTGCGCCACGAGGAGACGCTCCCGCCCGGCACCGGGCGCTGCGTGCTGCTCGAGGCCCGCAACGCCTTCGGGCGCACGGCCTACGCGCGCGCGCTGATCTTCTCCAACACCCCGAGCACCGTCGTGGTGCCGGGGAACAACTGATCGAGGACGCGACCGTGAACTCCGCTCGACACCTCCTCTCGGTCCTCATCTGGTTCCCCGCCATCGCGGGCGTGCTGGCGCTGTTCCTCCCGCGCCAGGCGCCGAGGCTCCTGCGCGCGTACGGCGTGGGCGCGGGGCTGTTCCTCTTCGGCCAGTCGCTCCAGCTCCTCATCGGCGCCACGCACTCGATCGAGTCGCGGCAGTTCCGCTTCGTCGAGAACGTCGAGTGGATCCCCTCGCTCGGGATCCGCTACCACCTCGGCGTCGACGGCATCTCGCTCTGGCTGATCGTGCTCACGACCTTCCTCACGCCGATCACGCTCTACGTGTCCTTCGGCGCGATCCGCAACCGCCAGAAGGAGTACATCGCCGCGATGCTGCTCCTCGAGTCGGCGATGATCGGCGCGTTCGTCTCGCTCGACCTGTTCCTCTTCTATGTGTTCTGGGAGCTGATGCTCGTGCCGATGTTCTTGATCATCGGCGTCTTCGGCGGGCAGAACCGGGTCTACGCGGCGGTGAAGTTCTTCCTCTACACCTTCGCGGGCTCGATCTTCATGCTCATCGCCATCCTGTACATGGTGGCGAAGTACAAGGCCCTCACCGGCCACTACAGCTTCGACTACCAGGACCTCATGCGCATGGGCTTCCCCGTGAGCACCGAGCGCCTGCTCTTCGCGGCCTTCGCGCTCGCCTTCGCGATCAAGGTCCCGATGTGGCCCGTGCACACGTGGCTGCCCGACGCGCACACCGAGGCCCCCACGGGCGGCTCGATGATCCTCGCGGCCATCATGCTGAAGCTCGGCACCTACGGCTTCCTGCGCTTCGGCATGGGGCTCTTCCCCCTGGCCTCGCACTGGATCGGGCCCACCATCGCCCTGCTCGCGTGCCTGGGGATCATCCTCGGCGCGCTCGCCGCGTGGCGCCAGTACGACTTCAAGAAGCTCATCGCGTACTCGTCGGTGAGCCACCTGGGCTTCGTGATGCTCGGGCTCATGTCTCGCACCGAGGCGGGCGTCTCGGGCGCGGTGCTCCAGATGGTCAACCACGGCGTCTCGACGGGGGCGCTCTTCCTCCTCGTGGGCGTGATCTACGACCGACGCCACACGCGTGACGTGGCCGAGTTCGGCGGGCTCGCGAAGGTGATGCCCTGGTACGCGGCGATCTTCGTGATCGTCACCATGAGCTCCATCGGCCTGCCGGGCACCAACGGCTTCATCGGCGAGTTCCTGGTGATCACCGGCAGCTTCTCCTCGGACCTGCTCAACTGGTCGCACCACTGCTCGGGCCTCGGCGCCGAGCGCCAGTGCGTCAACTCGCAGATCGGGCCCCTCTTCGCGCTGCTCGCCGTGAGCGGCGTGATCCTCGGCGCGGTCTACATGCTCGACGTGACGCAGAAGGTGTTCTTCGGCCCGAGCACCAACCCCCGCAACGAGCACCTGAGCGACCTCAACGTGCGCGAGTGGCGCGCGGTGGTGCCCCTCGTCGCGATGATCTTCGCCATCGGGCTCTTCCCGATGTTCTTCCGCGACCGCATCGATCCGTCGGTGAGGGCCTTCCTCTCGGTCTACAACGCCAAGCGCGAGGCCCTGGGCTCGCGCCGCGGCGAGGAGAACCCGTACCTGCTCGACGAGGGCGTCGTGCGCGCGCCCGAGCGCGACACGCCCCCGACGGGCGCCCCTCCGACGGCCCTGCGCGTCCCGACCACCAACCCCCGCGCCGCGGGCACCCTCGTCGCCCTGGGAGACTGAGCCGTGAACCTCGTCCTGCTGCTCTCCCCGATCCTCATCCCCGCCGTGGGCGCGCTCGTGCTCATGCTGCTCGACGCCTTCCAGAAGGAGGAAGGCGGCCTCGCGATGCCCACGGCGCTGCTGCACTTCACGGCCGCCGCGATGGCCCTCGCGCTCTGGCAGCGCGGCGCGCCCGCGGACACGTCGGTGCTCCACGGCTTCCTCGCGGTCGACAGGACGTCGCTCTTCCTCGACGCCACCATCGCGCTCGGCGGCGGCATCGCCTCGCTGCTCGCGGGCGGATACCTCGCCGAGCACAGGATCGACCGCGGCGAGTACTACCCCCTCATCGCCTTCTCGAGCGCGGGCGCGATGCTCCTCGCGGGCGCCAGCGACATGCTCATGCTCTTCCTCGGGCTCGAGACCATGTCCCTCGGCGTGTACGCGATGACGGGCTTCCGCCGCGCGTCGCCACGCTCGGCCGAGGCCGCGCTGAAGTACTTCCTGCTGGGCTCGTTCGCGGCGGCGCTGCTGCTCTTCGGCGCGGCGCTGCTCTACGCCATCACGGGCCACACCGACTACGCGGGCATCGCCGCGGCGCTGCACCCGGCCGCGCCCGCGCAGGCCCCCGCCGACGCGGCCGCGGCGCTCCAGGCCGTGACGCAGACGCGCATCGCGGTGCTCGCGATGCTGCTCGTGATGGTCGCCATGGCCTTCAAGATCGGCGCGGCGCCCTTCCACATGTGGACGCCCGACGCCTACGAGGGCGCGCCCACGTCGACCATGGCGTACATGAGCGCCGTGGTGAAGGCCGCGGCCTTCGGCGCCTTCGCGCGCGTGATGCTCGCGGTGTACGGCGACGCGTCGAGCGCGGGCTCGGCCGCGGGCTGGCCGGCGCTGCTCGCGTGGATCTCGGTCGCCACCATGGTCGTCGGCAACCTCGTGGCGCTCGCGCAGACGAGCGTGAAGCGCATGCTCGCGTACAGCTCCATCGCGCACGCGGGCTACGTGCTGCTCGGCCTGGTGGCCGCGCCGCGCGAGGGCACCGGCGCCGACGCCTACGCGTCGGTGCTCTTCTACCTGCTCGCGTACACGGTGACGAACCTCGGCGCGGTCGGCGCGCTCATCCTCGCGGGCCGCCGCGGCGCCGAGGCGGTGTCGTACGACGACCTCGCGGGCTACGCGCGGCGCCACCCGCTCGCGGGCCTGGCGATGACGCTCTTCCTCCTGTCGCTCACGGGCGTGCCGCCGACGGTGGGCTTCTTCGCGAAGTTCTACGTCATCCGCGCGACGCTCGACGCGGGCTACACCGCGCTCGCCATCATCGCCGTGATCAACAGCGCCGTGTCGGCCTACTACTACCTCGGCGTGCTGGTGAAGATGTACATGCGCGACCCCGCGCCGGGCGCGCCGCTCGCCGCGCCCATGCGCTCGGGCTACGTCACCGCCGCCCTGATCGTCGCCGCGGCCTTCGTCACGTGGATGGGCGTGATGCCCGAGCGCTGGCTCGGCCTCGCCCACGACTCCGTCACGCCTGCCACCGCCGCGGCGCCGAGCGCTGACAACGCCGGTGGCACCGCGCCCGCGCAGCCGTAGTCTCCGCCCCGCGACCGCGGTGGCACGAGACGTGTTCCTGTTGACCCTCCCGATGAAGCGATACGCAACCACCCTCGCGGCGTGCCTCGCCGCCGCCGCATGCAACCGCGTGCGAGAGCCCGCGCCCTCGCCGCCCTCGCAGTCACGTACGCGTGACGCAGGAGCTCCCGCGCGCGACGCGCAGTCCGCGGTCGAGGGGCCGACGGGGGCGCTCGAGGGCGTGGTGTCGATCACCGCGCCGATCCCCCCCGCGCGCCCGGTGAACATCGACGCGGCGACGGCGCAGCGGCCGGGGTGCGCCGAGGCCGCGCGCGACTACTACGCCAACGTGTTCGGGGTCACGCGGCCGGGCGCGCTGCCCGAGGCGATCGTGACGGTCGACGCGCGCACGAGCGTGAGGCCGCCCGCGAGGCGGCGATACGCGTTCTTTCGCGACTGCCACATCGCGCCGCGCGTGCTCGCGATGGCGCTCGGCGACGAGCTCTTTCTGCGCGCGGAGACCGACGAGCACCACCTGCCCAAGGTCGACGGGCTCGGCGCCACCATCGCGCAGATGCTCAACCGCAACGAGGACCAGCAGAAGTTCGTGCAGCGGCCCGGGCGGTACATCCTGCACTCGGTGAACTTCCCCAACTGGATGCAGTCGCCGCTGGTGGTCACGCCCAACCCCTTCTACGACCAGACCGACCGCGAGGGGCACTACCGCATCGAGCGCGTGCCCGTGGGCACGTACACCGCGCACGCGTGGTTCCCCGGCGCGACGCCCGTGAACGCGACGGTGACGGTGAGGGCGGGCGAGACCACCACGCAGAACTTCTCGATCACCCCGCTGCCGGCGGACCAGATCCGCCCCAGCCAGCCCGAGCCCGTCGACGCGGGACCCGTGATTCCATGAGGTTTTGAGCGATCGACGGGAAGGGCCACGGGGCTCTTGACAGATTCCGTGGCGGAGGTAAGAGTCGCCGCCCTCGCGAGGACCACCCTTGGATTTCTTCGCGATGAGTCCCGCAACGTTCAGCAGGCAGTAACGAGTCCCACGATGCCGACGATCAACCAGCTCGTACGGAAGGGCCGAATCACCAAGCGGTGGAAGACGGCCTCTCCTGCGCTCCGCGAGTGCCCCCAGAAGCGCGGGGTCTGCGTGCGCGTGTACACCACGACCCCCAAGAAGCCGAACTCCGCGCTCCGCAAGGTGGCGCGCGTGCGCCTCACGAACGGGATGGAAGTCACGGCCTACATCCCCGGCGAGGGCCACAACCTCCAGGAGCACTCGGTGGTGCTGATCCGCGGCGGCCGCGTGAAGGACCTGCCGGGCGTGCGCTACCACATCGTCCGCGGGACGCTCGACGCCGTCGGCGCCGCGGGCCCCTCGAACACCAACAAGAAGGAGCGGTCGCAGGGCCGCTCCAAGTACGGCGTCAAGCGCAAGAAGGGTTGATCGATGCCGCGTCGTGGAGAAGTACCCAAGCGCAAGCTGACGGCGGACCCGAAGTACAAGGACCGCCTCGTCGCCAAGCTCACGAACACCGTCATGCTCGGGGGCGAGAAGGCCATCGCCGAGGGGATCGTGTACGGGGCGTTCGACGTGATCCAGGCGCGCCACAAGGAGGACCCGCTGGAGGTCTTCCGCAAGGCGCTCGACAACGTGAAGCCGAAGGTCGAAGTGAAGTCCCGCCGCGTCGGCGGCGCGACCTACCAGGTGCCCGTCGAGGTCCGTCAGGACCGGCGCGTGTCGCTCGCGATGCGCTGGCTCGTCTCGTACTCGCGCTCGCGCGGTGAGAAGAGCATGGCCGAGCGCCTGGCCGCGGAGCTCGTCGAGGCCGCCGCCGGCCGCGGCAACGCCGTGAAGAAGAAGGAAGACACCCACAAGATGGCCGACGCCAACAAGGCGTTCGCCCACTACCGCTGGTAGTCGACGAGGTCCCCGAAGGCGATGCCGACGACGACATAAGACGACCTCGAGCCGCGCGTCCCCACCCCATCGCGGAGGGACGGAACAGAGCGACGCGGAGAGGACAACCTCGACGCGCGCGAGCGTGTGGAGCTCAGGTCGTGACCCTCCCGGGCCGAAAGAACTCTCTCCGAGGGCGAGAGGGTCGGTGCCTGGGAGGGTTTCGTCTGTCTAGCGCCCCGGCGACCGACCGAAGGCCTCGATGACTCGCTGAACCGACACCCAGCGCCCGACCCGATCGGGCGCAGCACGGAGAAGAGACAGTGCCTCGCGACATCCCGATCGAACGGTACCGCAACATCGGCATCATGGCGCACATCGACGCGGGCAAGACGACCTGCACCGAGCGCGTGCTCTACTACACGGGCAAGATCCACCGCATCGGCGAGGTGCACGAAGGCGCCGCGACGATGGACTGGATGGAGCAGGAGCAGGAGCGCGGCATCACCATCACGTCGGCCGCGACGACGGCCTTCTGGGTGCCCGAGAGCGGCACCTTCAAGGGCGTGAAGCACCGCGTGAACATCATCGACACGCCGGGCCACGTGGACTTCACCATCGAGGTCGAGCGCTCGCTGCGCGTGCTCGACGGCGCCGTGGCGGTCTTCGACGGCGGCAACGGCGTCGAGCCCCAGAGCGAGACGGTGTGGCGCCAGGCCGACCGCTACCGCGTGCCCCGCATCGCGTTCATGAACAAGATGGACAAGATCGGCGCGGACTTCCAGATGTGCGTCGCGTCGATGCGCGACCGCCTGGGCACCAACCCCGTGGCCGTGCAGCTCCCCCTCGGCGAGGAGGACAAGCACCGCGGCGTGATCGACCTGATCCGCATGAAGGCCATCGTGTTCGACGAGTCGTCGAAGGGCCAGCGCTACGACGTGACCGACATCCCCGCGGAGTTCAAGGCCGCGGCCGACGAGGCCCGCGCCGCGCTCATCGAGGCCGTGGCCGACGTCGATGACGCGATCGGCGAGAAGTTCCTCGCCGACGACGTCGCGTCGATCACCGAGGAGGAGATCCACCGCGCGCTTCGCAAGGGCACCATCTCGTTCAAGCTCGTGCCCGTGCTCTGCGGCTCGGCGTTCAAGAACAAGGGCGTGCAGCAGCTCCTCGACGCCGTGGTGAACTACCTCCCCGCGCCCGTCGACGTGCCGATGAAGATCGGCAAGCACCCGCACAAGCCCGACGTCGAGGTGTCGTTCCCGCCGACCGACGACGCGCCCTTCAGCGCGCTCGCGTTCAAGCTCATGAACGACAAGTTCGTGGGCAACCTCACCTTCGCCCGCGTGTACTCGGGCTCCCTCTCGTCGGGCTCGTCGGTCTACAACTCGGTGCGCGACAAGACCGAGCGCGTCGGCCGCCTGCTCCTCATGCACGCGAACAACCGCGAGGACATCACCGACGTGTTCGCGGGCGTCATCGCCGCCGTGGTGGGCCTGCGCGACACGCGCACGGGCGACACGCTCTGCGACGAGAAGAACCCCATCGTGCTCGAGAAGATGACCTTCCCCGACCCGGTGATCTCCATCGCCATCGAGCCGAAGACCAAGGCCGACCAGGACAAGATGGGCGTCGGGCTCCAGAAGCTCGCGATGGAGGACCCGTCGTTCCGCGTGAACACCGACGAGGAGAGCGGGCAGACGCTCATCCACGGCATGGGCGAGCTGCACCTCGAGATCATCGTCGACCGGCTCAAGCGCGAGCACAAGGTCGAGGCCAACACGGGCAAGCCCGAGGTGGCCTACCGCGAGAGCATCAAGCGCGCGGCGAAGGACGTCGAGGCGAAGTACATCAAGCAGACGGGCGGCCGCGGGCAGTACGGCCACGTGGTGATCGACCTCGAGCCCAACGAGCGCGGCAAGGGCTTCGAGTTCGTCGACGACATCAAGGGCGGCGTGATCCCCCGCGAGTTCATCCCCGCGGTGGAGAAGGGCATCCGCGAGGCCCTCGGGCGCGGCGTGGCCGCGGGCTACCCGGTGGTCGACGTGAAGGCGCGCCTCCACTACGGCACCTACCACGACGTCGACTCGAGCGCGCAGGCGTACGAGATCGCGGGCTCGATGGCCTTCCAGGAGGGCGCCAAGCGCGCGGGCATCCAGATCCTCGAGCCGATCATGGCCGTGGAGGTGGTGACGCCCGACCAGTTCATGGGCGAGGTGATCGGCGACCTCAACTCGCGCCGCGGCCAGGTGCGCGGCATGAACGCGCGCGGCAAGAACGTGCAGGTGATCGAGGCCTACGTGCCCCTCGCCAACATGTTCGGCTACGTGACCGACCTGCGCTCGAAGACGCAGGGGCGCGCGGTGTCGACGATGCAGTTCGCGCACTACGACCCGGTGCCCGCGACGGTGCAGGAAGAGATCATCGCGAAGAGCCGCGGCAAGTGACCGAGTGACAACGTCAAGAGACGACTGAAGGAGACGAGCAATGGCCAAGGAGAAGTTCTCGCGCACGAAGCCGCACATGAACGTCGGCACGATCGGTCACATCGACCACGGCAAGACGACGCTGACGGCGGCGATCTCGGCGGTGCTCTCGCGCCGCTCGGGCGGCAAGATCAAGGCGATCTCGTACAAGGACATCGCCAAGGGCGGCATCGAGCGCGACGCCACGAAGACGGTGACGATCGCGGCGGCGCACGTGGAGTACGAGACCGAGAAGCGGCACTACGCGCACGTCGACTGCCCCGGCCACGCCGACTACATCAAGAACATGATCACGGGCGCGGCGCAGATGGACGGCGCCATCCTCGTGGTCAGCGCGCTCGACTCGGTGATGCCCCAGACGCGCGAGCACGTGCTGCTCGCCCGCCAGGTGGGCGTGCCCAAGATCGTGGTGTTCCTCAACAAGTGCGACGCGGTCGACGACCCCGAGATCCTCGATCTCGTGGAGATGGAGGTCCGCGAGCTGCTCAACAAGTACAACTTCCCGGGCGACGACACGCCGGTGATCCGCGGCGCGGCGCTCCCGGCGCTCAACGGCGACACCAAGTGGGAGGACAAGATCGTCGAGCTCGGCCAGGCGCTCGACAGCTTCATCCCCGAGCCGCAGCGCGAGGTCGACAAGCCCTTCCTGCTCGCGATCGAGGACGTGTTCTCGATCAAGGGCCGCGGCACCGTGGCGACCGGGCGCGTGGAGCGCGGGGTCATCAAGGTCAACGAAGAGGTCGAGATCATCGGCTTCGCGCCGACGCGCAAGACGGTGGTGACGGGCGTGGAGATGTTCCGCAAGCTGCTCGACCAGGGGCAGGCGGGCGACAACGTGGGCGTGCTGCTGCGCGGCGTGGAGAAGTCGGACATCGAGCGCGGCCAGGTGCTGGCCAAGCCCGGGTCGATCACCCCGCACAAGAAGTTCAACGCGCAGGTGTACGTGCTCAAGAAGGAGGAGGGCGGGCGCCACACGCCGTTCTTCACCAACTACCGCCCGCAGTTCTACATCCGCACCACGGACGTGACGGGCACCTGCAAGCTCGCCGAGGACGTGAAGATGGTCATGCCCGGCGACAACGTGTCGATGGAGGTCGAGCTCATCACCCCCGTCGCCCTCGAGGAGCAGATGCGCTTCGCCATCCGTGAGGGCGGCAAGACCGTCGGCGCGGGCGTCGTCACCAAGATCCTCGAGTAG
>JBDHVF010000053.1:0-18764 GCA_039809605.1 Polyangiales bacterium
TGAGCTCCCACGCGCCGCGGCCCACCACGCCGGCGAGCGTGCGGCGCCACGCGGGCGCGACCACCACGCCCATCGCCGCGGCGCCGTCGACCGCGAGGCCCACCATCACGCAGAACTCCCCGTTGCGGTCGACGAACTCGCGCGTGCCGTCGAGGGGGTCGACGAACCAGCAGCGGCCGCCGCGCGCCGAGGCCGCCGACGACTCCGCCGCGGCGCTCTCCTCGGCGCACACCGCGTCGCCCGGATAGGCCCGCCCGAGCGCCTCGAGGATGAGCGCGTTGGCCCGGCGGTCGGCCTCGGTCACCGGGTCGCCGTGGCCCTTCCACTCGACCGAGAAGTTCGAAGCGTAGACCTCGAGGATGAGGTCCGCCGCGGCGCGCGCCGCGTCGAGGGCGACCTGAAGCTCGTGTTCGAAGGGTTCCATGAAGGGGGCGGCGATCATACGCGCCGGCGCGCCACGTGGGCATTGATGAAACCGCCCCCGCGCGCGTATGAATCCGCGGGCCCCACCGCCCCGATGAAAGGACTCGTCACCGCGATGAACCTCGTCCGCCTCGCTCCCGCCCTCGCGCTCGCGCACCTGCTCGGGGGATGCTTCGTCACCGGCCGCACGGGCGTCGCGATGAGCTCCGGGGTCAACGCCTCGGTGAGCGTCCCGCAGCCGACCTTCAACACCTCGGTGACCGCCAACGTCGCCGTGCCCGAGGGCGTGCAGGTGCTCCAGGCCCAGTGCCAGCCGGGCACCCAGGAGGCGTGCAACGGCCTCGACGACAACTGCAACGGCGTCATCGACGAGGGCTGCGGCTACTCGGGCGGCAACATCCAGATCACGGCCGCGTGGCAGACCGCGTCGGACATCGACCTGCACGTGGTCGACCCCATGGGCGCCGAGGTCTACTACGCCGCGCGGTCGAGCGCGTCGGGCGGCGTGCTCGACCACGACGCCAACGCCGCGTGCCGCATCGCGCCCCCCACCGTCGAGAACGTCTACTGGAACACCGACGACCCGCCGCGCGGCACCTACCAGGTGCGCCTCGTGGCCTACGACATGTGCGGCGTGCCCAACACCCCCACCACGCTCTCGATCTCCGTCGGCGGCCGCGTGATCGGCACCTACAGCGTGTCGTTCACGCAGCAGAACCAGTCGTACACCATCCCCTTCACCGTGCCCTGAGCGCCGCGTGACGTCCTCGCTCGACGACCTCGCGCGCGAGGCCGGCGTCGACCCGTCGCACCCCGCGCTCACGCGCGAGCGGCCCTTTCTCGACCACTGGTGCCGCGCCCTGCTCGACCCGCGCGACCCGCAGCGCGCCCGCTGGCTGCGCCTCGAGCTCGACCAGATCGTTCGCAACCGAACCATCGCCCGCGAGGTGGCCTCGCGCCGCCCCCTCGACGGCGCGCGCGCCCTCGACGTGGGCTGCCAGCTCGGCGCCCTGCCCGTGGCCCTCTCGGAGCTCGGCGCCCTGGTCACGGGCGTCGACGTCGACGACGCCCTGCTCGACGGCGCGCGCCTGCGCGCGGGGTGCTACGGCGCCCGCGCCACGTTCGCCCGCGCCGAGGCCGAGGCCCTGCCCTTCGCCGACGCGAGCTTCGACGTGGTGACCTTCGTCGACGTGATCGAGCACGTGCGCGACCCCCGCCGCGCGGTGCGAGAGCTCGCCCGCGTGCTGCGCCCCGGCGGCCTGCTCTACCTCTTCGGCCCCAACCGCCTCTCGCCCGCCAACCTCCGCGCCGACCCCCACTACCAGCTCTTCGGCGTGAGCCTCATGCCGCGGTGGATGGGCGAGCTCTACGTCACCCGCGCGCGGGGCTTTCCGCGCTACGACGTGGGCGTGCTGCCCGTCGGGGGGCTCGTGGCGCGGTGGCTGCGCGACGACGGCCTGCGGGTGGTTCATTCGCCCGCCGACGACGCCGAGCGCTGGTGGGCGGAGCACGCGCCCGTCGCCCTGCGCCGCGCGGTGCCGCTCGCGCGGCTGTGGGGGAGCGCTCGCACGAGCACCGCCTCGCTCTTCAGGCTCGTCGCCGAGAGGCCTCCGTGATGCTATGAGCGCGGTCGCCATGACGACCTTTCACGACTACATGCGCAGCTACCACGACGACCACCAGAACCCGATCAACCGGCTCACCCACCTCGTGGGCATCCCGCTCATCGTCGCGTCGCTGCCCGTGATGGCGCGGCGGCCCGCGAGGGGCCTCGCGATGTTCGGCGCGGGCTGGGCCCTTCAGTTCGCCGGGCACTTCTTCGAGGGCAAGGCCCCGTCGTTCGTCGCCCGCGACTGGAGGTACCTCGCCATCGGCCCCGTGTGGATCGCCAACGAGTGGGCCGAGCTGCTCACGGGCAGGCGCCTCTACACCCCGCCCCCCGCCGCCGAGCCCGCGGTCGCGTCGTAGCCTCATGGGACGCTTCGACGACCGCGCCACGCGCCCCGCGCGAGGGCCCGCGGACCTCTTCCGCTGGCGGGTGCTCGACCGGCTCGGGGGCCGCGTCCCCGCGCGCGAGAAGGACCCGCCCGGCGCGCCCGCGCGCCCCAACGACGGCGCGCTCGTCAAGACCCTGCCCTCGTCGCTCACGTGGGTCGGCCACGCGAGCTTCGTCGTGCGCCTCGGGGGAAAGCTCGTCGCCATCGACCCCATCTTCTCCGAGCGCATCCAGGGCGTGGTGCAGCGCATCGCGCCGCCGGGCGTGGTGCCCGAGGCGCTGCCGCCCGTCGACGTGGTGCTCATCACGCACAACCACTACGACCACCTCGACATCCCCTCGCTGCGGCGCATCGGCCCCGAGGCGCTCTACGTGGTGCCCCTCGGCAACGCGCGCACGCTCGTGAGCGCGGGGCTGCCGCGCGTGGTGGAGCTCGACTGGTGGCAGTCGCACCTCGTGGGCGGCCTCGACGTGACGCTCGTGCCCGCGCGCCACTGGTCGATGCGCGCGCCGTGGGACCGCAACGACGGGCTCTGGGGCGGCTACGTGCTGCGCGGCCCCGAGGGCGCGGCCTACCACGCGGGCGACACGGCCCTCTTCGACGGCTTCCGCGAGATCAGGGAGCGGTGCGGCGCGGTCGACTGGGCGATGCTCCCGGTGGGCGCGTACGAGCCGCGGTGGTTCATGGAGCCGCAGCACATGAACCCCGACGACGCCCTGGCCGCGTTCGAGATGCTCGAGGCGCGCACCTTCGTGGCGATGCACTGGGGCACCTTCGTGCTCACCGACGAGCCCGCGCGCGAGCCGCCGCGGCGCACCCGCGAGGGCTTCGAAGCGCGGGGCTGGGACCCGTCGCGGCTGTGGATCCTCGACGTGGGCGAGACGCGGCCGCTCGTGCGCTGACGGTCAGCCCTCGCCGAGCGACGCGAGGAGGTGCTCGACCACCTCGGGGTTGGCCGCCGCGAACGCGCGGAACGCCATCGCCGCCTCGCCCGCGCGGGCCGCGTCGGGCTCCACGTGGGCGACGCACTCGTCGCGGAACGCGGGCGACGCGGCGAGGTCGCGCGCGAGGTCGTCGAGCGCGCAGAAGCGCGCCGCGGGCGCCGCTCCCTGCGCGCGGTAGTGGGCCTCGTCGCCCTCGCCGCGCACGCGCCACGCGGCGGCGCTGGCGCCCTCGGCCTTCGCGATGACCGAGAGGAGCCGGCGCTCGAGCCAGGCGCCCTCGGACGGGGCGGCGCCCGAGGTGATGACCATGCGCTGAAAGGGCGCGAGCGGCGTGGCGGCGAAGCGCGCGTAGCGCCACCCGTGCTGCCAGTGGAGCGCGCAGCCCTCGCGGGCGGCCATGCCCGCCAGCGCCGCGGCGATCACCGGCGCCATCGAGCGCTCGGGGAACAGCTCGTCGTACTCGCGCTCGTCGATCTTGAGCGCGAGGCACACGCCGGGGCCGAGCGAGCGCACGCCCGCCGCGCGCGCCGCCGACGCGGTGATCGCGCGCGCGTAGTCGGGCACGTCGACGGCCGCGCCCCGCGCGCGAACGCCCCACGCCCAGAAGAGCCGGGCGCCGTCCCACGCGGCCGTGCCGATGCGCTCTCCGTCGAGCGTGGCGAAGGCCCACGTGCCGGGCTCGCGGCGAAAGAGCGCGCGCAGGAGCGGCCACGACACCAGCGCCGACACCGCCGCGGCCACCGCGTACGACGCGGCCTCGAGGTGCGCCGCGGTGCTCGCGACGAAGCCGCCGAGCACCAGCGCGAAGAGCGCGCCGAGCACGACGCCCGAGGGGCTCCTGCCGCCCGCGGCGAGGGGCCACCAGCGCACGCCCTCGGCCGTGTGGCCGCAGTGCGGGCAGGCCGCGCTCGCGTCGTCGGGCGCGCGCCCGTGGCCGCAGTAGATGCAGAGTCCCTTCGGAACCATCGCGCAACGCACGATCGTACCCGCGCGCTCGCGCGGGCGCACCGATCAGCCGAAGGCCTGCGCGGCCAGGGCGAAGCGGCGCGCGATCTCTCCGGGCGGGGAGGTTCCCCCGAGCGACATCACGGGCCGCACGTCGGCGCGCCTGAAGCCGAGCGCCACGAGCCGATCGACGAGCCACGCGTGCCGCGACGGCACGTCGATGCGCCGCGGCCGCGCCTCGCGCGTGAGGAGGGCGCGCACCAGGCGGAGCGCCTCGCGGTCGTCGCCCGCGATGACGGGCCCGATCACCTCGCAGCCCCCCTGCTCGATCGCCACGCCGTAGCCCGTGAGCTCCCCGCCCTCTTCGAGCGCGAGCGCGCGCGACGAGGCGCGCACCCGCGACGAGAGCAGCGCCGAGCGGTCGCCGCCGAACACCTCGCGGTCGAGCGCCAGCGCCGCGTCGAGGCGGCGTCCGTCGAGCGCCTCGACCCCGTTCACGGCGTCGCCCGCCACCGCCCCCATGAGCTTCTGCACCGCGCCCACCGTGCGGAACCCCAGGCGCCGGTAGACGGGCTCCCCCTGCGGCGTCGCCACCAGCGTCACGTGCGTCTCGCTCGCGCGCTCTGCCGCGAGCAGGTGCTCGAGCAGCCTGCGCGCGTGGCCCATGCCCTGGTGGGCCGGGTGCACGATCACCTTGCCGATGCTCCACACGGCGCCGAAATCGAAGCGCGACGCGGTCGCCACGGGCGCGCCCCCGAAGCGCACGCCCGCGACCTCGCCCGCCGCGAGCGCCGCGCGCCAGTCCGCGGACGTGTCTCGCCAGCCCACGCTGGCAGCAAGGTCTGCGAGTGCGGCGGCGTCCCCTGGCCCCAATCGCTCGATGGGCAAGCGCGTCATCGACCGGCCAGTATGAGCCCGCGTCGCGGCGGCCGGCAACGCGCGAACGGCGTTTACGCCCGGCGGGCGATTGCTGCATCGTTGCCCGCGCGATGAAGCCCCCTCGCGAAGACGCGCCGTCGATCGGCACCCTCGCCGTGCACGCGGGCGAAGACCGCCCCCAGCCCCACGCCTCGCTGACCGTGCCCGTCGTCGCCGCGTCGACCTACGCCTTCGAAGACGACGCCGAGCTCGCGCGCTACCACCGCGGCGAGATCGACCGCGAGGAGTACGGCCGCTACGGCAACCCCACCGTGCGCGCCGCCGAGCGCAAGATCGCCGCCCTCGACGGCGCGGAGGACGCCCTCTGCTTCTCGAGCGGCATGGCGGCCCTCGCCACGTCGCTCCTCGCGATGCTCAAGAGCGGCCAGCACGTGGTGCTCACGCGCGACTGCTACCGCCGCACGCGGCAGCTCGTGACCGCGGTGCTCCCCCGCTACGGCGTCGAATCGACCCTCGTCGAGCCCGGCGACTGGGAGGCCCTCTCGGCCGCCATCGACCCCGCCCGCACCCGCGTGGTGCTCGCCGAGTCGCCCACCAACCCGTGGCTGCGCGTGACCGACCTCGACCGCCTCGCGGCGCTCAAGAAGCAGCATCGCGCGGTGAAGTTCGTCATCGACTCGACCTTCGCCACGCCCGTCAACCAGCGCCCGATCGAGTGGGGCGTCGACCTGGTGATCCACTCGGCCACCAAGTACCTCGGCGGCCACAACGACCTGCTCGCGGGCACCGCGTCGGGCGCGCGCGCGCTCGTCGACGCGATCCGAGAGTTCCGCGGGGTCACGGGCGCCGTGCTCGACCCGCACGCGGCCTACCTCCTCGTGCGGGGGATGAAGACCCTCTCGCTGCGCGTCGAGCGCCAGAACGCCACCGCGATGCACCTCGCCGCGATGCTCGAGGCCGACCCCCGCGTCGCGTCGGTGCACTACCCCGGCCTCGCGAGCCACCCCGACCACGCCCACGCCGCGCGGCAGATGAAGGGCTTCGGCGGCGTCGTGAGCTTCGTGCTCAAGTGCGACGGCGCCCGCGCCGCGCGCTTCGTCGACGCGTGCCGGGTCGCCACCATCGCCCCCTCGCTCGGCGGCGTCGAGACGCTCATCGAGCTGCCCGCCACCATGTCGTACTACGAGCTCTCGCCCGAGGAGCGCGCGCGCGTCGGCATCCCCGACTCCCTCGTGCGCCTCGCGGTGGGCGTCGAAGACCCCGACGACCTCGCGCGCGACCTCTCCCGCGCGCTCGACGCGGCCTTCGCGGAGGCCCCATAAGATGAACACCCCGACGCGCGTGATGAAGTTCGGCGGCAGCTCGGTCGGCGCGCCCGACCGGCTCGCCCAGGCGGTCTCGATCGTCGCGCGGGAGTGCGCCGCGGGGCCCGTCGCCGTCGTCGTGTCGGCCATGGGCGACACCACCGACCACCTCATCGAGGCCATGGACCTCGCCGCGAGGGGCGACGACGCCGCGGCCGAGGCCGTCGTCGACCGCGTGGCCGACCTCGCCACGGCCAACGGGCTCGTGGTGCTCCAGGCGATCGAGCGCGAGCTGCCGCAGGGCGTCGCCCGCGCGCAGATCACCCCGATGGTGCGCGAGCTCCTGGGCCCGCTGCGCAAGCTGCTCTACGGGGTGAGCCTCTTGCGCGAGCGCACGGCGCAGACGCTCGACCTCGTGATGTCGTTCGGCGAGCGGCTGAGCGCGAGCGTCGTGGCCGCGCTGCTCGCGGCGAGGGGCGTGCCGGCGGCCTTCGTCGACGCGCGCGACTGGCTCGTCACCGACGCGCGCTTCGGCGACGCCCTGGTCGACTGGGAGGCCACGCGCCTGCGCGTCGAGGCGTTGCGCGAGGCGTGGGCCGCGGTCACCGTGCACACGGGCTTCATCGGGCGCACGCCCGACGGGCGCACCACCACCCTCGGGCGCAACGGGTCGGACTACACCGCGACGCTCCTCGCGCGCGCCCTCGGCGCCTCGGAGGTCGACATCTGGACGGACGTGTCGGGCGTGATGACCGCCGACCCCGCCCTCGTCGCCGACGCGTACCCCCTCGCGCGCATGAGCTACATGGAGGCCCTCGAGCTCGCGAGCTTCGGCGCGAGGATGTTCCACCCGCGCACGATGATCCCGCTGATGGAGTCGGGCATCCCGATGCGCATCCGCAGCACGATGCACCCCGGCGCGCCGGGCACGCGCATCGACGGCGCCCCCTCGGGCGACGCGCGCCCCACCTGCGTGACCTCGCTCGAGAACCTCGCCCTCGTCGACCTGCGCTGGCGCAGGCTCTCGGGCGCGGGACACCTCGGCGAGCGCGCGCTCAAATCCCTCGACGCCGCGGGCGTCACCGTGTGGATGGCCTCTCAAGCCGCGCACGGCCAGGCCGTGGCGGTGGTGATCCCCCGCGCGCAGATCGCCCGCGCGAAGGAGGCCCTCGCCCGAGAGCTCGCGACGGAGTTCGAGCGCGGCGACCTCGGCGCGGTGGGCGTGCGCGAGCCCGTCACCCTGCTCTCGCTCGTCGAGGAGAACATGGCCCAGGCCCCGAGCGCGCCGGGCCGCTTCTTCGCGGCGCTCGGCGGCGTGGGCGTGTCGGTGCGGGCCATCGCGCAGGGCGCGTCGTCGCGCTCGATCTCGTGCGCCGTCGACGCCGAAGACACGGCCCTCGCGGTTCGCACGGTGCACGCGGCGTTCAACTTCGCGCATCAAGAGGTCAACCTCCTCGTGCTGGGCAAGGGGGTGGTGGGCTCGAACCTGCTCGACCAGATCGAGCAGCAGGGCGAGTACCTGCGGCGCGCCCACGGCGTGTCGCTCAAGGTCGTGGGCGTGGCGTCGAGCCGCGCGACGGTGTTCGACCCGCGCGGCCTCGCGCTCGACGGCTGGCGCCAGCGCTACTTCTCGGGCCCCGGCGACGGCGAGCCCACGGACCTCGGCGACCTGCTCGCGCGCATGGAGCGCCTGCCGGTGCCCGTGCTCGTCGACTGCACCGCCCTCGACGGCATGGAGGCCCGCTACGAGAAGGCCCTCTCGCGCGGCGTGCACGTGGTGTCGGCGAACAAGAAGCCGTTGGCCGTGCCGTGGCCCGCGCGCGAACGTCTCATGGAGACCGCGCGCCGCCACTCCCGCGGCTACCGCTACGAGACCACCTGCGGCGCGAGCCTGCCGGTGATCGAGACGCTCAAAGACCTCGTGCGCACGGGCGACCGGGTGCTTCGCATCGAGGGGTCGCTCTCGGGCACGCTGGGCTACCTCACCCACGAGGTGATGCGCGGCGTGGCGCTCTCGGCCGCCGTCGAGACCGCGCGCGCGAAGGGCTACACCGAGCCCAACCCGCAAGACGACCTCTCGGGCCTCGACGTGGCGCGCAAGGCCGTGATCCTCGCGCGCGAGCTGGGCATCCCCGTGGAGCTCGACGACATCACCGTCGAGCCCCTCGTGCCCGAGGAGATCCTGCGCGAGAAGACGCTCGACGGGTTCTTCGCGGCGCTGCGACGTCACGACGCGGCCTTCACGGCCATGGTCGACGGGATGAAGCGCGAGGGCCGCGCGCTGCGCTACCTCGCGCGCATCGACCCGCACGCCCACTCGCGCCAGCGCGTGATGCACGTGGGCCCCGTGGGCGTCGACGCGCTGCACCCGGCGGCGAGGCTGCGGGGCTCCGAGAGCTTCGTGGCGTTCACCACCGAGCGGTACTCAGACACCGCCCTCATCGTGCAGGGCGCGGGCGCGGGCGGCGCGGTCACGGCCGCGGGCGTGCTCGCCGACGTGCTGCGCGTCGCGCAGGCGCTCCGGGGGAGGTAGCGCTCAAAACCCCCGGCCCGACTCGAGGAACGCGCTCTCTTCAGGCGTGCTCGCGCGGCCGAGGGCGGCGTTGCGGTGGGGGAAGCGCCCGAAGCGCTCGATCACCGCGCGGTGCTTGAGCGCGTAGTCGTACATGCCCTTCGCGGCCTCGGCGAGCTCGGGCGGCGCGTCGTTCGCGAGGGCTTCGAAGAGCTGCACGGCGCGGTGCTGGTCGACGAGCTCCTCGGCGTGCTCGAAGGGCAGGTAGAAGAAGCCCCGCGCCAGCGTCGAGACGGCGCAGTCGTAGCGGTGGGTGACGGCGCGGTCGGCCGCGGCGCGCGCGAGGGGGTCGGCTTCGAACGCCCGCGCGTCGTCGCGGTAGAGGTTGCGCGGGAGCTGGTCGAGCAGGAGCACGCGGGCGAGCGCGCCGGGGGCGGTCTCCTCCCACGCCGAGAGCTCGCCCCTCGCGGCGCGCGTGACGAGCGGGCCGAAGCGGTGCAGGAGCTCGGCGTCGAACGCCGGGTCGGGGCGGAACCACCGGCCCATGTTCGAGGGGTCGACGGGGCCCGCGACGTGCGCGGTGCCGAACCAGAACGAGAGCAACGACGCGGCGTCGGGGTCGAGCGACACGGGGCACCTCCCTTGCGGTGCCCCGCACGCTACCACGCGGTCACTTCAGGTGGAGCAGCGAGTGGCCCGTCATCGCCTCGGGCGCCGCGAGGCCCATGAGCTCGAGCATCGTCGGGGCCACGTCGCAGATGCGCCCGCGGTGCAGCGGGAGCTTGCGCCCCTCGTCGATGGCCCGCACGAACCACAGGGGCACGGGGTTGAGCGTGTGGGCGGTGTGGGGCGCGCCCGTGATCGGGTCGACCATCAGCTCGCAGTTGCCGTGGTCGGCCGTGACGATCATCGCGCCGCCCACGTCGAGCACCGCGCGCGTGAGCTCGCCGATGCCCGCGTCGACGGCCTCGACGGCGGCGATGGTGGCGTCGAGCACGCCCGAGTGGCCCACCATGTCGGGGTTGGCGTAGTTCACCAGCACGAAGTCGTAGCGCCCGCTTCGAATGGCCTCGACGGTGGCGCGCGTCACCTCGGGCGCGCTCATCTCGGGCTTCTTGTCGTAGGTGGCCACGTCGCGCGGGCTCGGCACGAGCTTGCGGTCTTCACCCGCGTAGGGCTCCTCGCGGCCGCCGTTGAAGAAGTACGTGACGTGCGCGTACTTCTCGGTCTCGGCGCAGCGGAACTGCCCCATGCCCGCGCGCGCGATCACCTCGGGGAAGATGTCGGGGTACGACTCCTTGGGGAAGGCCACGGGCAGCGCGAGCGTGGGGTCGTACTGGGTCATGCACCCGTAGCGCGCGAAGCGGCGCGCGGGGCCGCGGTCGAAGAACGCGAACTCCTGCGCCGTGAGCGCGAGGGTGATCTCTCGCGCGCGGTCGGGGCGAAAGTTGAAGAAGAGCGCGGTGTCCTTCTCGTGCTCGACGCCCGCGTACGAGCCGAGCACCCGAGGCTCGACGAACTCGTCGGTCTGCCCCTTCGCGTACGCGTCGGCGAGGGCCTCGCGCCACCCGCCGAAGCGCGGGGCGTCGGCGT
Source organism: Polyangiales bacterium (assembly GCA_039809605.1). Lineage (GTDB taxonomy): Bacteria > Myxococcota_A > Polyangia > Polyangiales > CAISKJ01. Next base: position 10,598 of record JBDHVF010000053.1, read on the forward strand.
GCACCACGGCGTCGTAGGCGCGGGCGACGCGCTCCCAGCGCTTGTCGCGGTCCATGGCCCAGTAGCGGCCCGACAGGGTGGCGATCTCGCCCTTGCCGCGCAGGTGCGCGTCGAGGCGCTCGAGAAAGCCCTCGGCGCTCTTGGGGGGCGTGTCTCTCCCGTCGAGAAAGGCGTGGACCTTCACGCGCACCGACGCGGCCGCCGCGGCGTCGACGAGCGCGAGCAGGTGCTCGAGCGAGCTGTGCACGCCGCCGTTCGACACGAGCCCGAGCAGGTGCAGCGCGCCGCCGTGCGCGTGGGCGGCCACGAGCAGCCCCGCGACCACGGGGTTCTTCGCGAGCGCGCCGTCGGCCACGGCCACGTCGATGCGGGTGATGTCCATGCGCGCGATGCGGCCCGCGCCGAAGTTGAGGTGGCCCACCTCGCTGTTGCCCATCTGCCCCGGCGGCAGGCCCACGTCGGGGCCGCTCGTGCCGAGGAGCGTGTGGGGGAAGCGCTCGGTGAGCCGCGTGAGGTTGGGCGTGCGCGCGAGGCGCACCGCGTTGGCGTCGCGCTCGGCGCGCTCGCCGAGGCCGTCGAGGATCACGAGAACCATGGGCCTGGGGCGCGCGCCGTGGGGGTCTGTCATGGTGTGCTCTTTTCGTGGGGCGTGGGCTGCGCCGCCGCGCGGAGCTCGGCGCGCAGGGCTTCGAGCTCGCGCAGGGTCAGGGGGTCGTCGCCGAAGCGGGCCGCCATGTACCGCGCCGCGACGCGCAGCGCCACGGGCGCGAAGGGGTCGGCGCCCCGCTCGAGGTCGCGCGCGAACGCGAGGGGCGAGCGGCTCGCGGGCCGCGAGGTGCCGCGCGCCGAGAGGGCCTCGTCGAGGGCGCGGCCGAGCTCCTGCGCGGCGCGCACCGCGGGGGTGCGCGGGGGCTGCCCCCCCGCGGCGGCGTGGGCGCGCCAGTGGCGGACCTGAAAGGCCAGCGCGACGAGGGCGAGGGTGACGGCCAGGCCCGCGGCGAGCTGCCGGGCGGGCAGCGCGCCGATGGAGGGAGCGCGGCGCGCGCTCGACGCGGCGCGGGCGCCCTGCGTGGGCCTGCGGTGCGTGACGTAGTACTGCCAGACCTCCTGCGCGATGCGGGTCTGGTCTTTGAGGTCGAAGTCGACGACGTAGCGGCGCCAGCGCACGCGCGCGGCCTCGATCATGGCGTCGACCTCGGCCAGCACCCCGCGGCGGTAGAAGGGCACCTCGCCCACGGCGGGCGTCGGGTCGAAGGTCACCCAGCCCTGCTGGGCGTCCCAGACCTCGACCCACGAGTGCGAGTCGCCCTGGTGCACCTCGTAGAAGTGGCCGTAGCGGTTGTAGGTGCCGCCGAGAAAGCCCGTGACGTTGCGCGCGGGCACGTCGAGCGTGCGCAGCATCACGGCCATGGCGGTCGAGAAGTACTCGCAGTGCCCCGCGCGCGTGCGGAAGAGGAAGTCGTCGAGGGGGTTCTGCGCGCCGCCGCTCTCGAGCCGCAGGGTGTAGCGGTAGCGCGTGGAGAGGTAGCGCTCCATCGCGCGCGCCTTGCCGAGGGGCGTCGCCTCGCCGCGGGTGATCTGCTGCGCGAGCTCGCGCACGCGCGGCGGGACGTCGCCCGGGAGCTGGGTGTACCGCTGGCGAAAGCGCTCCTCGCGCAGCTCGGGGAACGCGCGGCGCGCGGGCGACGCGGCGCCCGAGCGCGCGCCCACGTAGGTGACGTAGGTGAGCCCCACCTCGTCGTTGCTCGGGTAGCGCACGCCGTCGTCGCGGTCGACGGTGAGGTCGGGGTAGCGCGCGAAGCCCGCTTGAAAGCGCGCGTCGATCTGGATGCCCACGGCGCCCTCGAGGATGGGCACCACGGGCGGGTCGAGCGGGTCGAGCGTGATGCGGAACGCGCGGTCGACGCCGGGGCGCGGCAGGCGCACGAGGGCGTAGTGGTTGCCCGCGCGCTCGAGGCGCACGGCGTCGGCGCGGTGCGCGTCGCTGCGGGCCCACCCCCGGCCGTTGTAGCGGTCGAAGGTCGCGCCGCGCAGGCGGAAGGTGCGCACGGGCGGGGGCTCGGCCTCGAGGTCGAGGGGCTCGACGCGCAGCACGATGGTGGGGTCGTTGCGGATGGTGCCGTGGCCGCGCAGGTCGACCGACGAGCCGAAGCCCGCCACGGTGTTCTCGCCGCGCGCGCGCACCGTGATGATCCCCAGCCCGATGCGCGGGAACATCACGAAGATCACCGCGGTGAGGAGGAAGATCGGCAGCGCGAGGAGCGACGAGCCCACGAGCAGCCCCGGCCCCACGACCCTGCGCGAGCGGAGGATGCGCGCGACGTCGATGGGCACGCCCGCGCGGCCCGCGCGCGCGTCGGCGAGGTAGTTGCCCTCGATCTCGCGGCGCAGGTGCCCGAGGGTCATCGCCCACGGCGTCGCGATCACGAAGCCCAGGAAGCACACCGCGTACGAGAGCCCGCCGCCGAGCACCGTGGCCGCGATGAGCTGCAGGAGCGCGAGCACCGTGACCTGCTGGTAGTCCCTCGCGCTGCGCCGCGTGGCGAGCTTCATGATCTGGAGCAGCGAGGCGAACTCCACGATGCCCAGCAGGAGCTCGGCGTTGAAGAACGCGTAGCGCACCACCTGGACGACGAAGGCCAGCACGATGGCGACGTTCCACCCGCGGTGGTAGCGCTCGCTCTGGAGGACCTCGCCCTCGGCGAACCACGACGCGACGACGCCCGCGGCGATGGCCGCGACGCTGGCGACGGGCAGCTCGCCGCCCGTGCCGAGCGCCACGAGCCCCAGCACCGCGAGGGTGTACGCCGAGAACTTGTGGACCTGCGAGAACCTCACGGCGCCCTCCGCGCCATGGGGTCGACGGCGTCGTCGGGCAGCACCGGGTCGGGGGGCAGCAGGGCGAGGAAGCCCAGCACCCGGTCGGCCGCCTGCGACGAGGGCCGCGCGGTGAGGGCGTGCGGGATCTCGCCGCGCACGGCCTCGGCCACGACGTGCACCACGGCCCCCTCGCGCAGCGCCTGGAGCGCCACCCACGCCGCGCGGCGGATGTCGTCCTCGACGCGCTGGAGGAAGTCCTTCGCGGCGGCCTCGGGGCCGTCGCGCTCGGGCGCGCCGTTGGCGATCTCGATGCGCACCGCGCGTGCGCCCTCGCGGCGCCGCTCGCGGGCGATCACCCGCCCGAGCGCCGCGGTCTTGGGCCAGTGGACGTCGCGCACGGGGTCTCCCTCGCCGATCTCGCGCACGCCGTCGACCTCGCCGTGGCCGCGCTCCTCGCGGGTGATGAGGTCGCCCGCGGTGAGCGACGGCGGCGCGCTCGCCCGCGTGCGCAGGGGCGCGGGGTACACGAGCTGCTCCTCGAGCATGTCGATCTCGCGCCATTTCTCGAAGAGCCCGAAGGGGAAGCGCGTCGCGACCCGGAGCGCGAGGTAGCGCTCGACGCCGCGCACGGGCGCCACGCGGCGGTAGGCCGCCGTCTGCCGCGCCCCGGCGCTGACCTTCAAGAAGTAGCAGCGCTTGTCGGTGCGCCGCCCCTCGATGCGGTCCTCGACCTCGATGGAGTAGCTCGGCGCGTAGCGCTTGCGGTTGTGCACCTCGATCTCGATGAGGGCCGACGAGCCCGCGTACGCCCTGCGCGGGAGCTTGCGCCGGAACTCCAGCCCCCGCAGCGCGATCTCCGAGAGCACGCCCGAGAGGATCACCAGCGAGAGCAGCAGCCCCAGCACCAGGTAGAGCAGGTTGTTGCCGGTGTTCACCGCGGCGAAGCCCACGCCGATGGTGACCCCCACGAAGATCTTGCCCTCGCGCGTGAAGCGCAGCCGCCGCGGCGGTCGCACGAGGCGCGCGAGCGTGAAGCGCAGGTGCGCGAGGAGCGTGCGGAGCCGCGCGGCGAGCGGGCGCGAGGGCATAGGGCCCCGAAGGATACGCCCCACCTCGCGGGGGATTCCAGCGGGGAGGCGGCGCGCGCCGCGATGGGGATTCTCAACGCGCCCCGGCGAAACTACGTTCCCCCAATGCCCCACGATTTCCGCCCCGTCTCTCCACGCGTCGTGCCGCGCTTCGCGGGCGTGAGCACGTTCCTCCGGCTCCCGCTGCACGACGACCCCCGCGACGTCGACGTGCTGGTGGTGGGCGCCCCCTTCGACGGCGGCACGAGCTACCGCCCCGGCGCGCGCTTCGGCCCCCGCGGCGTGCGGGCCGCGAGCGCGCTCTCCCGCGGCTTTCACCCCGACCCCGGCGTCGACCTCTTCGACCACCTGCGCTGCGCCGACGGTGGCGACGTGCTCTGCGTGCCCATGGACCTCGCCCTCTCGCTCAAGAACATCGAAGACCGCGCGCGCGACATCGCCGCGGCGGGCGCGATCCCCGCGCTCGTGGGCGGCGACCACACCTGCACCCTCGGCGCGCTGCGGGCGCTCGCGAAGGTGCACGGCCCGCTCGGACTCGTGCACTTCGACGCGCACTCCGACACGTACGGCCCCGCGTGGGGCGTCGACCCCCACCACGGCACGGTCTTTCGCAACGCCGTCGAAGAAGGGCTCCTGCGCCCGCACGACGTGATCCAGATCGGGCTGCGCGGGCCCTTCGGCACCCGCGACGACCTCACGTTCGCGCGCGAGAAGGGCTTCACGCTGGTGAGCGCCGAGCAGGTGCACCGCGAGCTCGACGCGGTGATCGACCGCATCGAGAACCTCGCGAGCGACCAGCCCTTCTACGTCTCGTTCGACGTCGACTCGGTCGACCCGAGCATGGCGCCCGGCACCGGCACCCCCGTGCCCGGCGGCCTCTTCTCGTGGCAGGCCCTCGCGCTCGTGCGGGCCACCAAGGCCATGCGCGTCGTCGGCTGCGACGTGATGGAGGTCTCGCCCGACCTCGACCTCAACGGCATCACCGCGCTGCTCGCGGCCAACGTGCTCGCCGAGACGCTCGCCGCCGTGGCCGCCTACCGCGCCCGCGCGCCCGTGTGACTCACCGCATCGCCCGCAGCGCGCCCGCGAGCGCGTCGTACTCCTCGGGGCGGTTGTAGACCTGCGCCGAGACCCGCAGCAGACGATGGCCCTCGTCGGGCCACGGGATCACCGGCACCTCGACGCCCCGCTCTCGCAGGAGCCTCCATTGCAGCGGGTCGCACGCGAGCGCGTCGCACGACGAGGGCATCACCAGCGCGTCGGGCAGCGGCACGCACGCCATCGAGCCGATCATGGCCGCGGGCGCGGGCTCGTCGCAGCCGAGCGCCTCGCAGAGCACCCCGCGACCGTAGAGCGCGAGCGCGTGGTTCTTCTCGCGCAGCTCGCTCCACCCGCCGGGCAGGAGCGATCCCATGAACCGCAGCGCCTCTGGCATCGAGAGAAAGGCCGTCGGGTCGCAGGTGCCCGTCCAGTCGAACTCGAGCCGAAAGCGCGAGCGGTCGGCGCGCGGCGAGTTCGCCCCGTGGCTGATCGAGAGCGGCCGCACGTGCGGTTGCAGGTCGCGCCGCACGTGGAGGAAGGCCGCCCCCTTGGGCGCGCACACCCACTTGTGCAGGTTGCCCGTGTAGTAGCCCGTGCCGAGCGCGTCGAGGTCGATGGGTACCATGCCCGGCGCGTGCGCCCCGTCGACGAGCGTTTCGACGCCGCGCGCGCGGAGCTCCCGCACGACGCGCTCGATCGGCAGCACCAGCGCGGTCTGGCTCGTCACGTGGTCGACGAGCGCGAGGCGCGTGCGGGCGGTGACCCTCTCGACGATCGCGCCCACCGCCTCGTCGGGGTCGCGGATGGGGAAGGGCACGCGCGCCACCACCACCGTGGCGCCCGCGCGCTCGGCCACGGCGCGGAGGGCGTTGGCGCAGGCGTTGTACTCGTGGTCGGTCACGAGCAGCTCGTCGCCCGGCGAGAGCGAGAGCGAGCGCAGCACGGTGTTCACGCCCGCGGTGGCGTTGGGCACGGCCGCGAGGTCGTCGGGGTGCGCGCCGAGAAAGGCCCCGAGCGCGGCCCGCGCCTCGTCGTGCAGCGCCTCCCACTCGCGCAAGAGGAACTGCATCGGGTTGCGCTCCATGCGGTCGCGCAGGTGTTGCTGCGCGGCGAGCACCGCGCGCGGCGTGGCGCCGAAGGAGCCGTGGTTGAGGTACGTGACCGCGGGGTCGAGGGTCCAGTGCGAGCGCGGGTCGTTCATGGGGCGCGCGAGCATCGCACGAGGACGGTGACGCCGCGAACGCGATGCTTGTAGGATCGCGCGCCGTGAAGACAGGTGCGAAGCTCGGTTCGTTGGCCCTCGCGTGCGCGGCGGCGCTCGGGTGCTGGAGCGACCTCGACGACTACGCGGGCGAGTCGGTGCCCCTCACGTCGAACGTGCAGGACTGGCGAGACGAGGTGATCTACCAGCTCCTCGTCGACCGCTTCGAAGACGGCGACACGAGCAACGACGTGAGGGTCGACCGCGGCGCGCTCGGGCGCTACCAGGGCGGCGACTGGCAGGGCGTGATCGACCGCATGGGCTACCTCAAGGAGCTCGGCGTCACGACGATCTGGATCTCGCCCATCGTGCGCAACGTCGACACCGACGCGGGCTTCGACGCCTACCACGGCTACTGGGCGTCGGACCTCACGCGGCTCAACCCCCACTTCGGCGACCTCGCCACGCTCCGCCGCATGGTGCGTGTGGCCCACGAGAGCGGGATCAAGGTGATCCTCGACATCGTGACCAACCACATGGGCCAGATGTTCTACTACGACGTGAACAACAACGGCCGGCCCGACGAGTTCGTCGAGGGCTCGGGGCCCGACTACCCCTACCGCAACCCCGGCGGCGTGGGCTCGACCCTGCGCCGGGTCACCGAGTACGACCCCGACTACAACAGCCGCGGCCCGGTGCAGGGCTTCACCTCGCTCGGCCCCGCGGGCGACGCGCCCGTGGTCTTCTTGAACATGCCCGACATCTTCCGCGTGGCGCCGCGGGGAGACCTTCTGGCGAGCCAGGCGATCCTCGGGCGCCCGGAGGGGTATCACCGCCGCGGGCGCATCACCTCGTACGACAACGTCGACAGCCAGCCCGGCGACCAGGTGCTCCTCGGCGACTTCCCCGGCGGGCTCAAGGACGTCGCCACCGAGCGCGAGGACGTGCGCCGCGCGATGGTCGAGGCGTACTGGCGCTGGGTGACCATGCTCGACCTCGACGGCTTTCGCATCGACACGCTCAAGCACGTCGAGCACGGGTTCTGGCAGTACTTCGGGTCGAACATCCGCCGCCTCGCGATGGCCGCGGGCAAGCGCAACTTCCTCATGTTCGGCGAGGCCTTCGACGGCGACGACCGCCTCGTGGGCTCGTACACCAACCCCAACGAGATGGACTCGGTGTTCTACTTCCCCCAGAAGTACCGGGTCTTCGACAACATCTTCCAGTGCGGCGACGGGCGCACGCGCGACATCGAGAACCTCTACCGCGAGCGGCAGATGAACTACGGGGCCGCGCCGCAGCCCAACGGCGTCGGGGTCGCGCCGCGGCAGCTCCTCGTGAACTTCATGGACAACCACGACGTGTCGCGCTTCCTCTACGGGATGAACCCCACGGTGGTGGAGAACATCCGCATGGGCGACATGCGCGACTGCTCGTCGGGCGTGGTCGACACGCGCAACCCACGCGACATCGAGCGCTTTCGCCCGCGGCTGCACGCGGCCCTCGCGTACCTGCTCACCGAAGACGGCATCCCCTGCATCTACTACGGCACCGAGCAGGACTTTCACGGCGGCAACGACCCGTCGAACCGCGAGCGCCTCTGGGAGACGGGCTTCGACACCGCCGCCCGCCGCCCGAACAACAGCCTCACCACCTTCGGCTGGGCGCAGCGGCTCATCAACGTGCGCCGCACCTACCAGGCCCTGCGCCGCGGCTCCATGACCGTGCGGTGGACCACGGATCACACGGGCGCCGAGCAGGACGCGGGCATCGTGGCCTTCGAGCGCGTCGACGGGCAGAGCTACGCGCTGGTGGTCATCCACGCGAAGGACGGCATGGCCGAGACGAGCGCCGACCGCATGGGCGGCGGCCCGATGATGGTCGCCGCGGCGCCGGGCACCGAGCTCGTCGACGTGCTCGCCGACGCGAACCGCACCGTGACCGTGGGCTCCAACGGCAGCGTCGTGGCGCCCATGGGGCCGTGGCAGGCGTCGGTGTTCATCCCGCGCGCGCAAGT